>JBPCSU010000147.1:0-8367 GCA_051006815.1 Limnohabitans sp. | reverse complement strand
TTTAGATGGCAACAAAATTGCCGCATTCTGCGCGCAACACTAAGGCTGTTGCGCGTGTACCTGCCCCCGCAATTCAAAGCCAAAGAAGAAGCCCATGCGCTGGCTCTGATGCGGGCGCATCCCTTTGCCAACCTTATTAGCACGGATGACGAAGGTTTCCCGTTTGTCACCCATCTCCCGTTGCATCTGACGCAGCAAGCGGACCAGCATGTGTTGCTGGGGCATTGCGCCAAACCCAACCCCCATGGGCGTTACTTGCAGCAACGCCCGCAGGCCTTGGTGACGTTCATGGGCCCGCAAGCCTACATGTCACCCCAGGTGTATCCCGATCTCACACGGGTACCCACCTGGAGTTATTTGGCGGTGCATGCCCATGTACAAGCCACGTTGGTGGAAGAGCCCCAAGCCAAAGACCGCTTGCTCAAACAACTGATTGGTGACCACGAACCCGCGTATGCCCAGCAATGGCGCGCCTTAGGCGAAGACTACCAACACCAGATGCTGAACGGCATCGTGGCGTTTGAGCTGCGTATCACGGCGTTGCAGTGCAAACTCAAACTCAACCAACACCGCCCTGAATCGCATGCGGCCATGCATGCCGCTTATGCACAGGGCACGCCTGATGAGCAAGCCTTGGCGCAATGGATGGTGACCTTGGGGATGGTTCAACCATGAGCCAGGCCCATTCTGCTGAAGACATGGGCTTCATGCAATTGGCGTTGCGTCAGGCGCATGCGGCAGCGCAAGCGGGTGAGGTGCCGGTGGGAGCGGTGGTGGTCAGGGCAGGGCAGGTGATTGCGGCTTCGCACAACGCGCCGCTGGCCAGTCATGACCCGACTGCCCATGCCGAAGTCAATGCCATGCGCGCTGCTGCGCAGGCGCTGGGCAACTACCGACTCGATGATTGCACCTTGTACGTGACGCTAGAGCCCTGCGCCATGTGCAGCGGCGCGGCTTTGCATGCGCGTTTCAAGCGCGTGGTGTTTGGTGCCCCGGAACCCAAAACAGGCGCAGCAGGTTCAGTGTTGAACCTGTTTACAAATGAACAGCTCAACCACCAAACCCAGGTCACGGGAGGGGTGCTGGCCGATGACTGCGCGCAGGTGTTGCAAGCGTTTTTCGAGCAGCGTCGCACGCAACAACAGCAATCCAAAGTGCCATTGCGTGACGATGCCTTACGCACGCCGGACAGTCGACTCGATGGGCTGGATGTTCCACGCGCTTTGTCGCACTTCACCTCAGACTTACCCGCTTTAGACGGCTTGCGTCTGCATTGGTTTGACAACCGCACGGATGCCCAAGTGGCCCCCCATGTGTACCTGCACGGGTTGGATGGTTGGAGCGCGCAGTACCTGCCAGAGCTGCAATCTGCACAACCCGTGATTGCGGTGGACTTGCCCGGTTTTGGCTGGTCTGACAAACCTAAAAAAGTGGCTACCCATCGGTTGGCTTGGCACACGCAGGTGTTGTCCGAGTTTTTGGCGCATGTGCATCCTGCGCCTGTAGCGCTACATGCGCCTCGCAGCATGGCGCCTTTGCTAGCATCTCTTGCTCTTCCTATCCATTGGGTGGAAACGACCCACCTGAGCGCGGCATTGCGTGACGCGCCTTATCCCGACCCAGGCCATATGGCCGGTCCTCGTGCGTTGCGCACCTTGTTGGCTGCTCCCGCACCCACGCCCCCTCCGAAAAGACATTGAACATGACCGCCTACGCCACACCACCTCTCGGCTACGAAGTGAAGTTTCAGAGGATCGGTGTCGGAGGCGGGGCTGATTTGCACATCCGTTCGTTGCTCGACAAACAGCAGTTTTATGACCCTTTGGGGTTGGCACTGGAAGCGGGTATTTCATCGGCCACCTGGCCTTTGTTTGGGTTGGTGTGGCCGTCGGCACAAAAGCTTGCGGACTTGATGCAGACCTGGGAACTCAAAGACAAACGCGTGCTGGAAGTCGGCTGCGGTTTGGGCTTGGCCAGCTTGGTGGTGCACCGACGCGAAGGCAACATCACGGCCAGCGATTGCCATCCGCTGACAGAAACGTTTTTAAAAGCCAACGTGCTTCTCAACGAACTACCGCCCTTGCACTACGAGACGGGTAATTGGGGCCGCGTGAACAAGGGCTTGGGTACATTCGACTTGCTGATTGCCAGCGATGTGCTGTACGAGCGCAGCCATCCCGCGCAGCTGTCGGGATTCATACAAGAGCATGCCGCGGACGGGGCCGAAGTGCTGATCATCGACCCCAACCGTGGCAACCGCAGCGCGTTTCACCGCGACATGGCGAACATGGGGTTTTCTGTGACCGAATTGGTGATGAACGAACCCTTGCAAGACCTGAGTGCCTATCGCGGTCGTTTGCTGCACTACAAACGCAACTAAATTTGCCGCGACAATGTGGGCATGGCTCACATTTACATCTATTCCCCCAGTGGCGCCGTGCGGGACAAAGCGGCATTCAAACGTGGTGTTGCACGCCTGAAGCAACTTGGCCATGAGGTCGAGCTAGATGCAGACGCTCTCAGCAGCCACACCCGTTTTGCCGGCGACGATGCCACCCGTTTGGCCGCTATTCACCGAGCCGCGGCCAGTGGTGCTGATGTGGCTTTGATCACACGTGGTGGCTACGGCCTGACACGCATCTTGCCCAACATCCCATACAAGCACGTCGCCAAGGCGATTGCCAAAGGCACTCAATTTGTAGGTTTGAGCGACTTCACCGCTTTTCAAAATGCCTTGCTTGCCAAGACGGGGGCCATCACGTGGGCAGGGCCGGCGTTGGGCGAAGACTTTGGTGCGGAAGAACCAGACGACATCATGGAAGCCTGTTTTGATGACCTGGTGAGCGGGCAAGGCGAGGGCGGTGGCTGGCATTTTTCAGCAGCGTGCGCGGCGGCCAACGCCAAGCGCCGCCCTGGCGTGTGGGCGCAGGACGCAGTGCTGTGGGGCGGCAATTTGGCAGTGCTGGTGTCGTTGCTGGGGACGCCTTATTTCCCGCAGGTGAAGAACGGTGTGTTGTTTCTTGAAGATGTGGGCGAGCATCCGTATCGCATTGAACGCATGCTCACCCAGTTGTTGCACGCAGGGGTGTTGGCGCAACAAAAAGCAGTGGTATTGGGCCAGTTCAGCAACTACAAACTGACGCCGCATGACAAAGGGTTCAAGCTCGCGAGTGTGGTTGATTGGTTGCGCACACAACTCAAAGTACCCGTGTTGACCGACCTGCCGTTTGGGCATGTTCCTACCAAGCTGTGTTTGCCGGTGGGGCAAAAAGTGAGCTTGGTGGTGGAGGGGCGTGACGCTTTGCTGCTGTGGGCCCACGAGACGCATTGATAAGATTTGAGTTCATTTTTAATTCTTACCAATTAAAATTGAGCCCTATGAGCGCTCAAAAAATAGTCATCCAATCAGCCATTTATTTGCTGTCTTTGAGCGCGTGCCTACAGTTGCAGGCGCAGCCCATCCCGGGTCGTTTAGAAGCTGTGCTGGCCAGCAAAAAAGTGCGCGTCTGCATCTGGCCCGACTATTACGGCATCACCTACCGCAATCCCAAAACACAGTTGCTTTCGGGCGTGGATGCAGATCTGGCCTTGGAATTGGGCAAAGATTTGGGCGTGGCTGTGGAGTTTGTTGATACCAACTTTGCCTCGCTGATCAACGATTTAAACGCCAACAAATGCGATGTGGCGATGTTTTCGGTGGGCATCACACCGCAACGGGTTGAGAAATTGCGCTTCACCAAACCCACGTTGGTGAGCGATATTTATGGCATCACCACACGTTCGAACCGTCAAATCAAAACCTGGGATGACATCGACAAACCTGGTGTGGTGGTGGCGGTGATGAAGGGGACGTTGCACGAACCCGTGATGCGTGATCGTTTGAAACAGGCAACCCTGAAAGTGGTCGAAACGCCCATGGCGCGCGAGCAAGAAGTGTCATCGGGGAGGGCGGATGTCTTCATGACGGACTACCCCTACAGCCGACGCATGCTGGAAACCACAGATTGGGCTCGGCTGGTGTCGCCCAGCACCACGTATCACGAAACCCCCTATGCCTACGCCATGGCGCGTGGGGATGACAAGTGGGCGCAACGCATGGACAAGTTTGTCAGCGACATCAAAAGCGATGGGCGCTTGGCCGAGGCGGCAGCGCGCTACAAGTTAGATCCTCTTGTGGTGAAGTGATCACTGCCCATGCCTTATTTCAGTCACGGCTATTCACGCTTTGTTTTTTTGCTGTTGGCCTTGTTCATCGCCTCTGTGTTGGCGGGCATTGGTTATTCATCGCACCAGGAACGTGCGGCACAGTTGGCCTTTCAGTTGCAGCGCGCGCAGGGCAGTGCGCTGGCGGTTGAGGACCAAATCAGCCAAACGTTTCAGCTGATTGAAAACTTGGTGCAGACCCTGCCGGAGTTGTCTGATGTCCCGTTACACCAAGTTCAAACCCCAGCCCACACGCAAGACCTGACTCGCTTGTTGTTGCGTTTACAGCATGGGCAACCTGCATTGCGTTCTTTGTCGTTTTTGCGCGCAGGAGAAGGCATCAAAGCCAGCACCAACCCTGACAACGTGGGGGTGGTGCTGCCGATAGATGCGTTCGTGCCCCCAGACAACCATGCATCTGGCGCCGCCGTGTTACGCCTTGGCACCTTGCGCCAAGGGCGCGACTTGTCGGACAGCGCGCCCGGTAGCTCCTATTTGCCACTGGTGTTGCGGTTGGGAGAAGGGCAGCAGGCCGTGTGGGTGTTGGCCGCCTTGAACCCCGATTACTTACTCAGTCGCATGCAGCGCTACACGCATGCAGAGACGGACCAATTTGATTTGGTCCGCTTCGATGGCGAAACCTTGATTGGCTCGATCGAAGGTGCCAACGCCCCGCATTTTTCTTGGGCCGAATTGTTGCCTGAGATTCAGCGCAATGAGATTGGGACCCATGCCGGGGCTTGGCTCACGGCCTATCGTTCGTCGTCGCGTTACCCATTTTTTGTCGCCATTCGGGTAGACAGTGAAGCGGTGCTGACCCAGTGGACGGCCAATTTTTGGAGTTTGGTGTCGTGGACGGTGGCGGCTTTGTGTGCCGTGCTGGCGGTGTCTGTGGTGTTGATGCGTCAGCTCATCTTGGGTGAAAAACTAGAGCGCCAACACAAAACAGAACTCTTGCTGTCGAGGGACAAAGCCGAAGCAGCCACCCAGGCCAAGAGTCAATTCTTGGCCAACATGAGCCATGAAATTCGCACCCCCATGAGTGCGGTGATCGGGATGACCCAACTGGCGCTCGAAGAGCCCATGCCTGATCAAGCCAAGCGTTTTGTCAGCAGCGCGCACCGAGCAGCGGTGTCGTTGTTGGGTATCTTGAACGACATTCTTGATTTTTCAAAAATCGAAGCAGGGAAGCTTGAAATTGAATCGGTGCCCTTCAATCTGCACCAGTTGTTGACCGATTTGGTGACCCTGCAACGCCTGATGGCCGAAGACAAAGGCCTGTCGTTGACCTTGTCAATCGAGCCGTCCACGCCTGCATGGATTCAGTCTGATCCCTTGCGTGTCACGCAAATTCTGAACAATTTGTTGGCCAACGCCATCAAATTCACCGCACACGGTCAAGTCGAGATTCGCGTATCTGCGACGCAGTCTAAGCACTTGCATGTGGTGATTCGTGACGAAGGCGTGGGCATGACGCCTGAACAAGTGAGCCAGCTGTTCAAGCCCTTCAGTCAGGCTGATTCATCCACCACACGAATTTACGGTGGGACGGGTTTGGGGCTGGCCATTTGCAAGCAACTGTGTGACCGGATGAATGCTCACATTCATGTCCGCAGCCAGTTAGGTGTTGGCAGCAGTTTCACGGTGGATTTGCCGTTCTTGCTGGCAAGTCCGGCAGAAACATCTGCCGCCTTGCCTGTATTGCCAGTCCAGCAAGATTTTGCAGGGGCGCGTTTGTTGCTCGCTGAAGATCATGTGTTGAACCGCCAGCTGCTTTTGGCGTTGCTGAAGAAAGTCAATGTCGATGTGCACATAGCCTCGAATGGTGAAGAAGTCTTGGACATGTTGACGCAATCGGCACAGCCGTTTGATTTGATCTTGATGGACATTCAAATGCCGGTGATGGACGGCATCACGGCGACCCGGCACATCCGCTCAGACAACAGGTTCAACGATCTGCCGATCATTGCGGTCACGGCCAATGCCATGTCCGATGAACGTGCCATGTGTTTGGCTGCCGGGATGCAGGATTACTTGCTCAAACCTTTGGACCGAGAAACCTTGTTTGCCTGCTTAGGGAAATGGATTCGAAGAACCTAGTTTAACTTTATACGATGTATATTATGTAAAGTTAAATAAGCAGAGAAATGCCGCTCTGTTCAAGGCGGCAAATCAGCACCTAACTCGCGCCATTGCTCGCAGACTGCTATTCCGTCGGGTTTTGAATTTCCCAGGCTTCGGTGAACGCGCGGATGTAAAACGCACTTTGTGCATGTTCTGCTTTCTCAGCCAAATCCAGCGCCGAGGCGTTGCCGTGGTTCACCAGCGTCGGGTCAGCGCCTTCTTCCAATAACAGCTTCACGGCCAATGGCGGTGCTGAATACGCGGCCATCATCAACGGCGTGGTGCCATTGGCTGCTTCACTGTCAATGTACGCGTTGTTCTCTAGCAGCAAACGCATCATTTCGCGGTGGCCACGCGTTGCGGCGTAATGCAAAGGCGTCCAGCCTTTGCGGTTGACATCTGCACCACGGTCAATCAGTTCCTGAGCCAACGCCAATTGGTTGTTGATGGCGGCCAACATCAGAGGTGTTTCGCCCAGTTTGTTTTCAAACTCAATTTTGGTTTGCGGGTGTTTGGCCAGCACCAAGGCTGATTTGAAGGCCTGTTTTTGCAGGGCCACCATCAAGCCAGGAATGGCATATTCGTTGGGTGTATTGGGATCGAAACCGCGGGCCAATAAGGCTTCTACTTCTTCGGGGCGGTCAAAAGTGATGGCTGAAAAAAAGTCATCATAGGAGCCTGCATTGGATAGAGAATATCCAATAAAAACATATAGATAAATGTAATACTTAAAGTATTTTCTCATTTCAAGACGCCGCTGAAAAGTTGGTCAAAATTGTGACTCGTGGCTTCTGCCACCGCCTCCACAGACAGTCCTTTGATCTCTGCAATTTGCTTGGCAACAAATGGCACATATGACGGATTATTGGTTTTTCCTCGGTGCGGTGCGGGTGCCAAATAGGGGCTGTCGGTCTCGATCAAGATGCGGTCGAGGGGCACAAATTGAGCCACATCGCGCAAGTCTTGGGCGTTCTTAAAGGTCAAGATGCCTGAGAAAGAGATGTACAAACCCAGCTCCAAACCCGCACGGGCCACCTCAGCGGTTTCGGTGAAGCAGTGAAACACGCCCCCTGCACTGCCTGCTGAGCCGTCTTCGCCCTGCTCTTTCAAAATGGCCACCGTATCCGCCGATGAACTGCGGGTATGAATCACCAAAGGCAGTCGTGTTTGCTGTGCTGCCTGGATATGGATACGAAAGCGCTGGCGTTGCCATTCCATATCCGCCACCGTGCGTTCGCCGAGGCGGTAATAGTCCAGGCCAGTTTCGCCAATGCCAACCACTTTGGGCAGTTGGGCGCGGGTTAGCAAATCATCCAGGGTGGGTTCTTGCACGTCCTCGTTGTCGGGGTGGACGCCTACCGTGGCCCAAAAATTGTCAAACTGCGTGGCCAAGCCATGCACTTCGGGAAAGCGCTCAAGCGAGGTGCTGATCACCAAAGCCCGTGTGACCTGGGCTTTGGCCATGTCTTCGCGGATGGTGTGGATGTTGTCAGCCAGCTCGGGGAAGTTCAGGTGGCAGTGGGAATCGGTGAACATGTCGCAGTCAGTCTTTGGCTCTCAAAGCGGTTTGTGCCCGGGCGACCAAGGCCTCAAACATCAAACCGGCGTTGTAGGGGTGTTCGGCGGTGCGTGCGGCTTGCATCAGATCTTTGGACCATTGGGTGAGTGAGCTGACGGTGCCTACCGCAGGCAAGTCGGTGGCCATGAAAAAGCGGGGCTCGCCCCCGGTGCGCAACGCCAACAAGTCGTGACACAGCTTTTGCAGCATGGCGAGGGCTTGCGACGGCGTGGCGTCAGAGACGGCACCCACATCGCCGCGCAGCACGGCTTTAGGCAAACCCGCCCAAGTGCTGGCTTTCAATCCAGCTTGGGCCAAGCCCAATGCGTCTTCAGGGCGGCCTCCCGCCGCACGCAACAACACGGCGGCATCGGCTGCAGGCACTCCTTCAAGGGTGAGCCACGACAAGGCTTCGGCCTCGCTCGGCCACAGCAAGGTGTGGGTTTGGCATCGGCTGCGGATGGTGGGGAGCAACTGATGAG
>JBPCSU010000146.1:0-7179 GCA_051006815.1 Limnohabitans sp. | reverse complement strand
GAGCAGTGGGATACTGTTTATCGCAGCAAAAAACCTGATGCTGTGAGCTGGTATGCGCCTCATCTTGGCGAATCTCTGGACTTGATTGAGCAGTTTTGTCCAGACAAAACGGCGGCCATTGTGGATATCGGTGGTGGTGAGTCCACACTAGTAGACGATCTGCTGCAAAGAGGTTACTTGGATGTATCGGTGCTGGATATTTCACAAGCAGCAATTGACTTCACAAGGCAACGGTTAGCCCAAAAAGCTGACATGGTGAACTGGCATGTTGGCGATGTCACGCAATACAACTTTGGAACCAAACAATTTGACGTGTGGCATGACAGAGCTGTGTTTCACTTTCTGACGGAGGAAAGTGATCGACAAGCCTATGTGGAACTCGTTAAGCAATCAGTCAAAACAGGCGGCTATGTACTGATGGCTACTTTTGGTCCGCAAGGTCCTGTCAAATGCAGCGGCTTAGATGTTGTGCGTTACGACGATCAAAAGCTGCACGATGAGTTTGGACGAGGCTTTGAGCTAATGGGCAGCAAGGTGTCTGACCATCACACCCCGATGAACACGGAACAGCAGTTTTTGTACTGTTGGTGCAAGGTGAAGTAGCCCGATAGACGGAGAGGACTAGGAGATCCCTGAACCTAGGGCCCCTCTAAAGCCAACCCCACTCGTGCCGATACAACTGACAAGCATGAACCGCAAACGGTTCAGCACGCCCCAACCCATCCTCTCCTCACACCACCCACCACCGCGACCCGAGTTTTTTCAAAGCAAGCTAAAACGATGAAAAATCTGTGGCATAATATTGGTCTTCTCTCCCGTGCCCGGGTGGTGAAATTGGTAGACGCAGGGGACTCAAAATCCCCCGCCGCGAGGCGTGCCGGTTCGATTCCGGCCCCGGGCACCATCGGTAATTCTTACCGTCCTGACTCGTTATCGCGCCTTCAGATCATATGAAAGACGACGACTTTACCGGCATAGTCAGAAGTGGCTCAAAGCACAGTGTTTCGGTTTCCGAGCACACAGGCAACGCCAAAAACCCCAAGAACATCGTTACCTCGCACGAGGAAGAAACTGAAGCGCGCAAACTGGCGTTCGAGCAAAAAGAACTCGCTTCTTTAGACGCCAACGCACAACAAGAAGACAGCGCAAGCGCCAAGCTTCAAAAAATCAAAAACACCACGGCTGCAACAAACAAACAAGTGGCCGCCACTGACAGCGCCACAGACCCCAACATTCAAGCGGTCACCAACAAAGCGACAGCGGCCAACAAGCAAGCGATTGGCACCGCATCCATCAAGGCCAACACACAAACCATTCAAGGTGACAAAGGCACAGCAGCCAATGTGCAAGATGTGTCTGTCGATGTGGTGGCCGCCAATCGCCAAGCTGTTGCTGGAGGGCAAGCGCTTGCCAGCAATGTGCAAGACGTGTCGATCGATGTGGTGGGCGCCAACCAGCAGTCCGTCGCAGGCGGACCAGCCTTAAGCGCCAACGTACAAAACGTGACCACCGATGTCACCCCCGCCAATCGGCAGGCTACCCCAGGTGACAAGGCCTCTGCACCCAACGTGCAAGGTGTGCCGGTGGACGCACTTGCGGCAAACCACCAAACCGTGGCAGGTGCCCCTGCGGTGACGGCCAATGTGCAAGGCGTAGCCACCGATGTGGTGGAGCCTAACCAACAAGAAATCCCCACTGACGCGCTCACCGACAACGTGCAAGAAATTCCGGTTGCGGGGGTCGTGCACAACCAGCAAACCATCGCCGCCGACACAGGCAGCGCCCACGCAGAAGCCTTGCCCACAGAGACGCCCAGCAGCAACCGCCAAGGCTTGCCCAGCGAGGCCGCCAGGGCACATCAAGAAGGCCTTGATAAAGAAGACGGGGCATCCAACGCACAGCACATCGGGGGCACACACCCCGAGGCCAACACAGCCACACTGAGCAACGACGCTGCAGGCAAGAACGAACAAAAAATTCCTGGCACTCAAACGCCCAACAACACCCAAGCGCTGCCTGCCAAGAGCGTGGAGGCCAACCGTGCCGCCGTGGACGTCCCGCCCAACGCGGACCCCAACCACCAGCCGCTAGACGCTGAGGCCGCCAGCCTGAACCGCCAAGCTGCCCCCACAGATGCGCCTCCTGGCCCCAACCACCAAGGCGTTGACAAAGAAAACATCGAAGACCACTACGAGCCCCTGCCTTCGGGAAAAACAGAGCTATCGAAAGTTGACTTCGGCACCACGACAACCCACTCACAAAGCGCGCCCACGCCTGCAAGCGCCAGCACAGCAGCCAAGCGACCAGCAGCAAAAACCACAGCTGTCCGTGCGCCCACACCGACGCAAGCACAGCAAGAAGCCAAGCTCAAACGCGACAAACTGATGGACGAATTCCATGGCCGTGTGGCCGGCATCAAACACAACGTGGACGAGCTCAACCACCGCCTGACGGACTTGGAAGAACAGGTGCACAAAGAAGACGCCAAGCTAGAAAAAGGCGATCCCAACAAGTTCAAGATCGACCTCGGTTAACACCTTGTCACCCAGATGCCACGCGCACCGCTGCAATCTGATTACGATGCCTGCCTGACCCGCAGGCTTTTTTGTTTCTGGAGTACCCCTTGAGTCACTTGTTTTCTGAATTCACCCTCACCTCGCCGCGCGGGCCACTGACCTTGGCCAACCGCAGCGTGATCGCCCCCATGTGCCAGTACTCGGCGCACGAAGGGCAAGCCAGCGATTGGCATTTGATGCACTGGGGCAACATGCTCAACAGCGGTGCCGGCATGTTCATCATCGAAGCCACAGGGGTCACACCCACGGGGCGCATCACGCCGTTTTGTTTGGGTCTGTGGGACGACGCCACCGCTGCCGCACTTGACGACAAACTCAACCGCGCGCGCCGCCTCGCACCGCACATGCCGGTGTGTATTCAACTGGCACATTCGGGTCGCAAAGGCTCCAGCGCAGCGCCTTGGCAAGGCGGGCAATTGCTCGATGCCGCCCACGGCGGCTGGGACATTCAAGGCCCTTCCGCGCTGGCACAACTGCCCCAAGAACCACCCCCCAGCGCGTTGTCCGTGGCTGACATGGCTGCCATCAAAACCGCTTTTGTGAAAGCCGCCGAGCGCGCAGCTGCCATGGGCATTGATGCGATTGAGCTGCACAGCGCGCACGGCTATTTGCTGCATCAGTTTTTGTCCCCCATCGCAAACCAACGCAGCGATGCCTACGGTGGCAACTTTGACGGTCGCACACGCTTCCCAATGGAGGTGTTCCAAGCCGTGCGTGCGGTTTTCAAAGGCGCCTTGGGCATGCGCATTTCCGCCACCGACTGGGTGGATGGCGGCTGGACACCTGAAGAAACGGCCGACTTTTCGCTGCAGCTCCAACAAGCCGGTGCAGACTTTGTGCACATCTCTTCAGGCGGTGTGTCACCGCAACAAAAAATTGTTCTCGGCCCAGACTACCAAGTGCCGTTTGCCAAACTGGTGAAACAAAAAACCAAGCTGCCCACCATGACCGTCGGCTTGATCACCACCCCGCAACAAGCCGAAGACATCGTGGCCCGTGGCGACGCTGACTTGGTGGCCATGGCACGCGCCTTTCTCTACAAGCCTCGTTGGGCTTGGGAGGCTGCAGCCGCACTCAACGGCCACGTGCAAGCCAGCCCGCAATACTGGCGCTGCATGCCACGCGAAGCACAAACCATTTTTGGCACGGTTCAAATGGGCCAACGCTGATTTTTTGGAGACACACATGACCCCCACACACATTCACTTGGCACGCAAACTCACCCACGTCATCGCAGCAGCAGCCACCTTGGCCACGCTGTGCGCTTGGCCGCTGGCATCGCAGGCCGACACCTACCCCAGCAAACCCATCACCCTGGTGGTCCCCAACCCACCCGGTGGGTTGGTCGACACCTCGGCACGTTTGGTCAGCGAACCTTTGGCACGCATCACCACTCAGTCGGTGGTGGTCGACAACAAGCCTGGCGGCAGCGGCAACTTGGCCTATTCGCTGGTGGCGCGCAGCCCCAAAGACGGCTACACCGTGTTGGTGTCGTATTCGGGGTATCACATTGCCAACCCCATCCTGATGGACAAACTGCCTTGGGAACTGAAAGACCTCACGCCCGTGGGCCTGATCACCGTGGCCACCAACGTGATTGCGGTCCACCCCTCGGTGCCTGCCAACACGCTGAAAGAATTCATCGCGTGGGCCAAGCAAAACCCAGGCAAGCTGAACTACGCCTCGCAAGGCAATGGCTCGGTGTCGCACATCGGCACCGAAATCTTCAAACAGCAAACCGGCATCGAAATGACGCATGTGCCTTACAAAGGTTCAGGCCAAGCGATTCAAGACGTGCTCGCCGGTCAGGTGCAGGTGTTCATCACCACACCCCCATCGGTGATGGGCCATGTGCAAAGCGGCAAGCTCAAGGCCTTGGCCGTCACAGGCAAAACACGCCACCCACAAATGCCCCAGGTGCCCACCGTGGGCGAAGCAGGCTTGAGTGGGTTTGAGTTGGAATCGTGGGTGGCCTTGTACGTGGCCAGCGGCACACCGAAAGACGTGGTGCAAAAGTTGTCGGCCGACATCAAGCGCAGCTTGGAGTTGCCCGAAACCAAACAACGCGCAGATGCCGCGGGCGTGGAAGTGCGTTACCTCACACCCGACAACACCACCAAACTGCTCGAACGCGACACCGCCAGTTGGGCCAAAGCCATCAAGGCGGCCAACATCAAGTTCGACTGAGTGTGGCGTAGCGCAGTTGCAAACGCAGCTCGCGCTTCATGCGGGCGTTCACCAAGCGGCGTGATTCGCTCAAAAAACTCAGCTGCATCGCCGACAGCACCGTAGGCGCTTGCGCACGGCTGATGCGGGGCGGCATGGCCAAACCATACAGGGCGGCAGCTTGGTCAAAGTAATCACCAATCAACATTTGGCAGTCATCGTTCACGTTGTAGCGGCGTTGCGTTTGGCCACGCCACACCGCCAACTGACAGGCCCGCGCCAAGTCGTCGGCATGGATGTGGTTGGTGAACACATCGTCCTCACGCACCAACACCGGTGTGCCGCGCAGCAAGCGCTCACGCGGCGTACCGCCTTCTCGGTCTGGCGCGTAAATGCCCGGAATACGCAGCACCGACACCCGCATGGCGTTGCCCCGCAAGCGCGCTGCATGCTGCAAGCGCCGCTCGGCATCCACACGGCGTTGTGCCCGCGGTGTCTGCGGGTTCACAGGCCGCGCCTCGCTCACCCAAGCCCCCGCGCAGTCGCCATACACGCCGCTGGTTGAGCCGTACACCAAGCTGCGCGGTGCGGTGCGTTGCAGCCACACACGGGTGAGCGCCAGGGTGCGTGGGTCGGTCTCGCCTTGCAACGGGGGCGGTGCCAAATGCACCACACGCGTGGCCCAACCGGCCAAGCGTTGCAGGGTGGCAGGCGCATCTAAGTTGCCCACAAGAGGCGTCACACCTTGGGCTCGCAGCGCTGGCACCCGCGCAGGGCTGCTGGTGAGGGCCACTACACGCACATGGCGCTGCACACGCACCAAGCGCTGCCCCACATCACCGCAGCCGATGATGAGCAAACGCTCGCGTCTGAAGCGAGAAGGCAAAGCGCCCAAGGGGGTTTGATTGGAAGGCAAAATAGCGTCTGTAAAAGTTCAAGGATACCCAAAGATGAGTTTCAACATCACGGTCCAACCCAGCGGCCGCGCTTTCACCGCCACGTCTGACGAAACCTTGTTGGCCGCCGGCCTGCGTCAAGGCATTGGCCTGCCCTACGGCTGCAAAGACGGCGCTTGCGGTTCTTGCAAATGCAAAAAGATTTCCGGTGACGTGACCCACGGCAACCACCAAGAAAAAGCGCTCAGCGCCGAAGAAGCCGCCAACGGCTTTGTGCTCACCTGCTGCGCCACGGCCCACAGCGACGTGGTGCTGGAGTCGCGCCAAGTGGTGGAAGAAGGGGCTTTCCCCATCAAGAAAATGCCCGTGCGCGTGATCTCGCTCGAGAAGAAATCACACGACGTGATGGTGGTCAAACTGCAACTGCCCGCCACCGATGTGATGAAGTTCCACGCGGGTCAGTACATCGACTTCTTGTTGCGTGACGGTGACCGCCGCAGCTACTCGATGGCCAATGCACCGCACACCTTGGTCGAAGGCGCACCTGCGATTGAACTGCACATCCGCCACATGCCCGGCGGCAAGTTCACCGACCATGTGTTTGGTGCCATGAAAGAAAAAGAAATTCAACGCATCGAAGGCCCACAAGGCAGCTTCTTCTTGCGTGAAGACACGGACAAGCCCTTGGTGTTCTTGGCTTCGGGCACCGGCTTCGCCCCGATCAAAGCCATCTTGGAACACATGCAACACAAGGGAATCACACGCCCTGTGACGCTGTACTGGGGCGGTCGTCGCCCCGCCGATTTGTACATGCACGACTGGGTACAAGCCCAAGCAGCAGCCATGCCCCACCTCACCTACGTGCCCGTCATCTCTGACGCGCTGCCCGAAGATCAGTGGAACGGCCGTACAGGTTTTGTGCACGCAGCGGTGTTGCAAGACCACGCCGACCTCAGCGGCCACCTGGTGTATGCCTGCGGCGCCCCGATCGTGGTCGACTCGGCCCGTGCGGCTTACACCCAAGCCGGTTTGCCATCGGACGAGTTCTACGCCGACTCGTTCACTTCTGCCGCAGACAAAGCCTAAGCCTTTTACAGAAAGCCATCACCATGCGCCATCTCCCCTCACGCCGCCAACTGCTTTGTCTCTTGCCTGCTTGGGTGGGGTGGAGCCTAGGGCTTGGCATGACCAGTGCCCACGCACAAAGCTTTCCGAACAAACCCATTCGCTGGGTGGTGGTGGCACCTGCAGGTTCATCACTCGATGTGATTGCGCGCGCCATGCAAGACCGCCTCAAGGACAACTTGGGGCAGCCCGTGGTGATCGAAAACAAACCCCAGGCCAGTGGCACGGTGGGCACCCATGAGGTGGCCAAATCGGCGCCCGATGGTTACACCTGGGTCATGTCCTACAACGGCCCGCTGTCATATGCGCCGTACCTGTACCCCAAGCTGCCCTATCACCCCGAGAAGGATTTGCAGGCAGTGATGATCACCACCTCGCAACCCAACGTGATTGCCGCCAACGCGCAACTGCCCGCC
>JBPCSU010000145.1:0-9677 GCA_051006815.1 Limnohabitans sp. | reverse complement strand
GCCTGTGATCAACGAGAACGACACGGTTGTCAATGACGAAATCAAATTTGGCGACAACGACACCTTGGGTGCGCTGGTGGCCAATTTGGTGGAAGCCGATGCCCTGATCATCTTGACCGATCAAAAAGGGCTCTACACCGCTGACCCACGCCGTGACCCTTCAGCCACATTTGTGCACGAGGCCCGTGCCGGCGATGCCAAGCTCGAGGAAATGGCCGGTGGTGCCGGTTCTAGCATTGGCAAGGGCGGCATGATCACCAAAATTTTGGCGGCCAAGCGTGCTGCGGGCTCGGGGGCTTCCACGGTGATTGCGTGGGGCCGTGAGCCGGATGTCTTGGTGCGCTTGACGCAAGGCGAGGCCATTGGCACTTTGTTGGTGGCGCAAACCCAAAAGCAACAAGCGCGCAAGCAGTGGATGGCTGACCATTTGCAATTGCGTGGCTCGGTCACGATTGATGAGGGCGCCGTGCACAAACTCCGCACCGACGGCACCAGTCTGTTGCCGATTGGCATGACGGGCGTGGATGGCGATTTCTCGCGCGGTGAAGTGATTGCCATCGTGGACCACCAAGGCCAAGAAGTGGCCCGTGGCTTAGCCAATTACGCTGCCGCTGAAGCGCGTTTGTTGTGTCGCAAACCGTCCAGTGCGGTGGAGCAACTGCTCGGCTACATCGCCGAGCCAGAGATGGTGCACCGCGACAACTTGGTGTTGTCCAAATAAAAAAGCCCACCTTGGTGGGCTTTTTTCATGAACCGTCGCGCTGGCGCAAGGCCGCTTGCGGATCAGGGTCGAACGTGGCGCCCGGTGGTAGCTCCATCGTCATGGACATGCCAAATTGCTTGGCAATGGTGGTTGCCACGCTTTCGGCAGGGTGGTGTTGCCCACCACGGGGACCACGATGGCGGTTGTCGTGTCGGGGCAAAAAGCGAGATAACTCGGTCAACGCCATTTCATACACGCCACGTTTGAACTCCACCACCACGTCCAGCGGCACCCAGTAGTCGTTCCAACGCCAAGCGTCGAACTCAGGATGGTCGGTGGCACGCAGATTCAAATGGTGGTCGGGGGCGACCAACTGCAGCAAAAACCAAATTTGCTTTTGGCCTTTGTAAAAGCCGCGGGCATCACGGCGAATAAACCGGTCAGGCACCTCATAGCGCAACCAATCACGGGTTCGGGCCACGATGCGCACATGCTCTGGTTTGAGCCCCACTTCTTCGTGCAATTCGCGGATCATGGCTTGTTCGGGAGTCTCTCCTCGATCAATGCCACCTTGCGGGAATTGCCAGCTGTGGGTGCGGATGCGTTTGCCCCAAAAAACCTGATTTTTCTGGTTGAGCAAGATGATGCCGACGTTGGGTCTGAACCCTTCACGGTCGAGCATAATCAAACCTCAAATTTTTAAACTGAGTCGATTATGCACAGAGCTGCAGCACTTCACTCAGCGATTCCCCTAATTCCCGACTAAATTGACGATTCGATTGCCAGCATGAAAGCTTCCCAGTTTCTGATTTCCACCCTCAAAGATGCCCCCGCTGATGCCGAAGTGGTCAGCCACAAATTGATGATGCGCGCGGGCTTGATCAAAAAGCTTGGCGCTGGCATTTACAACTACATGCCCATGGGCTTGCGCGTCATTCGCAAGGTGGAAGCCATTGTTCGCGAGGAAATGAACAAAGCCGGCGCCATCGAACTCACCATGCCTGTGGTCCAACCCGCTGAGCTGTGGCAAGAGACCGGCCGTTTCGACAAGATGGGCCCTGAGTTGCTGCGCATCCAAGACCGCCATGGCCGTGACTTTGTGGTGCAACCCACCAGCGAAGAAGTGGTGACCGACATCGCACGTCAAGAAATTCGCAGCTACAAGCAGCTCCCTAAAAACTTCTATCAAATCCAAACCAAATTCCGTGACGAACGACGCCCCCGTTTTGGTCTGATGCGTGGTCGCGAATTCATCATGAAAGATGCGTACAGCTTCGACCGCGACCAAGCCTCTGCCAAGCAAAGCTACCAAGTCATGGCGGGCGCCTACCGCAATATTTTTGACCGCTTCGGTTTGACCTACCGAGCGGTGGCAGCTGACAGCGGCGCCATCGGTGGCGACTTGAGCGAAGAGTTCCAAGTGATTGCTGCCACCGGCGAAGACGCCATCGTCTATTGCCCCACCAGCAACTACGCCGCCAACATGGAAAAGGCCGAGGCCTTGGCGCCTGCCCAAACCCGTGGTGCAGCCACGCAGGCATTGACCAAAACTGCCACGCCGGGAAAAAGCACCTGCGAAGACGTAGCGGCTTTGCTCAACGTGCCGTTGCGCACCACCGTGAAGTCGCTGGTCCTCGCCACCGACGCACTCAACGACAAAGGCGAAGTCGTCAAGTCGCAAGTGTGGTTGTTGTTGGTGCGTGGCGACCATGACATGAACGAAGTCAAAGTCGGCAAGCTGCCAGGCTTTGAAGGCGGCTTCCGCTTTGCCACCACGGCAGAGATTGAAGACCACTTTGGTTGCAAGCCCGGCTACCTCGGTCCTGTCAATTTGAAGCAACCGTTGAAGATCGTGGCCGACCGCGATGTGGCCGTGATGGCTGACTGGATTTGCGGCGCCAACGAGGCCGACTTCCACATGACCGGCGTCAACTTTGGCCGCGACGTGGGTGAGCCCGATGTGGTGGCCGACATCCGCAACGTGGTGGCTGGCGACGCATCGCCTGACGGCCAAGGCGTGCTTGCGATTGAACGTGGCATCGAAGTGGGCCACGTGTTCTACCTCGGCACCAAATACAGCCAAGCCATGAATGCCACCTTCTTGGATGTGAACGGCAAACCCCAATTCATGGAAATGGGTTGCTACGGCATTGGCGTGACGCGCTTGCCTGCAGCTGCCATTGAGCAAAACCATGACGAGCGCGGCATCATTTGGCCCGATGCGATTGCGCCATTCACAGCGGTGATCTGTCCTGTGAACATGGACCGCAGCGAAGATGTCAAAACTGCTGCCTTCAAGCTTTATGAAGAACTGTTGGCCTTGGGCGTGGACGTCATCTTGGACGACCGTGGTGAGCGCCCCGGTGCGATGTTTGCCGACTGGGAACTGATTGGCGTGCCCCACCGCGTGACCATCGGTGACAAAGGTTTGAAGGACGGCGTGGTCGAGTACCAACACCGTCGCGATACCGAGTCCACCAAAGTGGCCGTGGCCGATGTGTTGGCGCATGTGAAAGCCAAACTCGGTTTGTGATGCTGCGGCGCGCTGCTGCTTTATGGTTGGGCCTTGCATGTGCATGCGTGACACATGCAGGCCCGCAGCGCGAAGAGCCCTTGATCGACTCCGTGCGCACCGCGCTCAGCGCAGCGGTGCATCCATCGGGCCCGCCGACTTTGGTGCATGCCGATGCGAAGGCTGCCGACGCGTTTCAGCAGTGGCTTCGTGTGACAGAAGCACGGCTTGAACAACAGCTGAAACACCGCAAAGCCACCCCGTCCTCCACGACGCCTCACGTGGCCGTCGCCGAAAGTGCACCTCACACCATGCCGGATGTGCTGGCACATGAATTGGCCAGCCCGCATCTGCGCCGCGAATTTTTGCAGACGGTTTGGTACGAAAGCCAACGTGCAGGCCTCGAGCCTGCGTTGGTGTTGGGCCTGATTCAAGTGGAGAGTGGTTTTCGCAAATTCGCCATCAGCAGCGCGGGTGCGCGGGGCTTCATGCAAGTCATGCCGTTTTGGACGCGCGTGTTGTCGGATGGCGATGCGCGTGTGCTGTTCCACATGCAAACCAATTTGCGTTTTGGTTGTGTCATCTTGCGGCACTACCTGAACCTTGAACACGGCGATTTATTTTTGGCACTGGGCCGCTACAACGGCAGCCGTGGTCAAGCGCCTTATCCCCATGCTGTGCTGGCGGCGAAGCAAGGATGGCTATAAAAAAAGCCCGCTGCTAGCGGGCTTTTGAGGAAGGACGCGGAGTCCGTCAGTGGCGTTTAGCCGTTGATCACTTTCTGCAACTCGCCTGACTCATACATTTCCATCATGATGTCGGAGCCGCCAATGAATTCGCCCTTGATGTAGAGCTGGGGAATGGTGGGCCAGTTGCTGTATTCCTTGATGCCTTGACGAATTTCGGCGTCGTCCAGCACGTTCACGGTTTTGATGGCTTTGGGGTCTACGCCGCAAGCTTTCAACACTTGCACGGCCCGGCCCGAAAAACCACACATAGGGAAGCTGGCGCTGCCTTTCATGAACAGCAACACCTCGTTGCCCTTCACCAGTTCATCAATGCGTTGTTGCACGTCGCTCATGGGTTCTCTCCAAATCAAAAGGTCATTATTTCACTGTTGGCCATTGTCCACCGCTGCAGCGCAAGATGCCCGCAAGGTCAGGACGGCTTTGTACGTTGACAAATCCTTGGTTACTCAACAAGGTTTGTACTGCATGGGCTTGGTCAAAGCCATGTTCTAACAGCAGCCAGCCACCGGGCTTGAGGTGTGCACCGGCTTGACGCACGATCAGACGGATGTCGTCCAAGCCGTCGCTGCCCGAGGCCAACGCCGACAGGGGTTCGTGCTTCAGGGCGGCCAAGTGCGCGTCGTCAGCCGCCACGTAGGGTGGGTTGGACACGACGGCGTCAAACAAGTGACCCGCCACAGGGACCAGCCAAGACCCGTGATGAAACGTCACCGTCAGTTGCAAACGCGCCGCATTGGTCTGCGCGACATCGAGCGCGTCGGTGCTGGCATCTACAGCCGTTACATGGGCATCGGGGCGGCTGTGTTTCAGCGCCAGTGCGATGGCGCCGCTGCCAGTGCCCAAGTCCACCACGTCCGGACGAGAGACGTCCGCCAGGCACGACAAGGCCCATTCCACCAAGGTTTCGGTGTCGGCACGCGGGTCGAGCACGCGAGCGTCCACTTGCAGAGTTAAGCCAAAAAACTCTTTGTGCCCCGTGATGTAGGCCACGGGCTCGGTGTTTAGGCGGCGTTGTACGTGGGTGGTGAAGGTGCTGTGGACGGCTGCATCCAGCGCGTCATCGCCATGGGCGAGCAGCCAGGCACGGTCGTGCGGGGTCCGACCCAAGGCGTGCAACAGCAGCACTTGGGCGTCTAAGCGTGGTAGCCCCAAGGTCTGCGCCCACGCAGCGGCTTGCGCCACGGTGAAGCAGGGCGCGCTCGGCGTCACGCTCATGCGTCGCCTTCCAGCGAGGCCAGTTGTTCGGCTTCGTGCGCGTGTTTCAGCGCTTGCATGGCTTCGCTCAAATCACCTTCCATGATGAAGTTGAGTTTGTACAGCGTGAGGTTGATGCGGTGGTCGGTCCAACGCCCTTGCGGAAAGTTGTAGGTGCGAATGCGGTCACTGCGGTCACCGCTGCCGATCAACCCTTTGCGCAGGGCAGCATCTTTGGCGGCGCGTTCGGCGCGGTCTTTTTCTTGAATGCGCGCGGTCAACACACGCAAGGCTTGCGCTTTGTTGCTGTGTTGGCTGCGGCCGTCTTGGCATTCGGCCACGATGCCCGTGGGCAAGTGGGTGATGCGCACCGCCGAGTCGGTCTTGTTGATGTGTTGGCCACCTGCGCCGCTGGCACGGAAGGTGTCGATGCGCAAATCAGACGGGTTGATCTTGATCGCCTCAGCTTCATCTGGCTCAGGCAACACCGCCACGGTGCAGGCGCTGGTGTGGATGCGGCCTTGCGTTTCAGTGGCCGGCACGCGTTGCACGCGGTGGCCGCCCGATTCAAATTTGAGCCAGCCATACACGCCGTCGCCAGACGCGCCGCCATCTAAGCGAATCACCACTTCTTTGTAGCCACCCAATTCGCTGGGTGACTCACTCACGATTTCGGTCCGCCAGCCTTGTCGCTCGGCGTAGCGGGTGTACATGCGCAGCAAATCGGCGGCGAACAAAGCGGACTCGTCACCGCCTGTGCCCGCCCGAATTTCAAGAAAGGCGGGACGCGCATCGTCCGGATCTTTGGGCAGCAACATGCGTTGCAACTCGGCTTCGAGTTGGGTCAACTCGGCCTCGGCGCTGGTGATTTCTTCTTCGGCCATGGCGCGCAGGTCGGCGTCATCTCCCCCGTCTTGCAGCATTTGGCGCGCGGCTTGTGCATCGGCTTCGCGTTGTTGGTAGCGCGCGTAGCGGCCCGCAGTGGCCGTGACGTCGGTGTGTTCGCGTGACAGTGCCAAGAACTGCGTCATGTCTTTCATGATGTCCTCGCGGGACAGCAAAAAGTCGAGCTCGTTCAGGCGTTGCGCGTGGCGCTCCAGTTGAGCGCGGAGAAAGTCTTTCATGGGGCCAGGACCTAACGGTTACCGCGCAAGAAGAAATGCTCAATCGCATGGCGCGCCCGTTCACGGGCTTCGGTGTCGCCCCCGTGCAATTCGGCCATGGCGCCGTGCAGCATCTTTTGGGTCAGGCCGCGCGACAGCGCTTCCAAGACCGCATCCACATCGTCGCCTTTGGCGAGTGATCTGCGTGCACGTGCCAATTCGGCGCTGCGCCAGTCTTCGGCTTGGGCGTTGAGCTGTTGAATCAATGGCACATGGCTGCGTTGGTCCACCCAGTGTTCAAAGCTTTGCACACCGGCGTCGATGATGGCTTCGGCTTGCGCCACCGCCGCTTGGCGGTTGGCTTGGCCGGTTTGCACCACCTCGGACAAGTCGTCCACGGTGTACAGAAACACGTCTTCGAGCGATTTCACTTCGGGCTCAATGTCGCGCGGCACGGCCAAGTCCACCATGAACATGGGGCGGTGCTTGCGTTGTTTGAGTGCCCGCTCGACCGCGCCCAGACCGATCAAGGGCAGGGTGCTGGCGGTGCAGCTGATGACCACATCAAATTCGTGCAGGCGTTGGGGCAGGTCGGCCAAGCGCATCACTTCACCACCGAATTGCGTGGCCAACTTTTCTCCACGTTCCAAGGTGCGATTGGCAATCGCCATGGCTTTGGGGTTCTTGGCGGCGAAGTGCGTGGCGCAGAGTTCAATCATTTCGCCCGCGCCCACAAACAGCACTTTGGTTTGCGCAAGGTCTTCAAACAGTTGGCTGGCCAAACGCACGGCGGCGGCGGCCATGCTGATGGAGTGCGCGCCAATCTCGGTGGAGCTGCGCACTTCTTTGGCCACGGCAAACGAGCGTTGGAACAGTTGGTTCAAGGTGGTGCCCAAAGCACCCGCCTCGGCGGCGGCGCGCACCGCGTCTTTCATTTGACCCAAGATTTGGGGTTCGCCCAACACCATCGAGTCCAAGCCACTGGCCACGCGAAAGGCGTGACGGGCCGCATCGGCTTCGAGCAGGGCGTAGGTGTGGCCTTGGAGGGTATCAGGCGAGACGCCGCCCGACTGTGCCAACCAAGCCAAGGTTTGTTGCAGTTGGGGTTCGCTGCCTGCGCAATAAATCTCGGTGCGGTTGCAGGTGGAGAGGATGGCCACCTCGCTGTCGGGCGCAAATGTGTGGCGCAGGGTCGAGAGGGTCGGACCCATTTGTTCGACCGCAAAAGCAAAACGGCCCCGCAAATCCAGCGGGGCTGTCGTGTGATTGAGGCCAAGAGCCCAGACTGCCATAGTCACGGATTATAAAATTGACGCGCATGGGCCCCTACGAACAAATTCTTCACGTCTTGAACTTCATGGCACCCGCCTGGGGGGTAGCCCTGTTTGGCGTGCTGGCGGCCCGTTTGGCCGCGCGTGGCGGGCTTGCTTTGTCCCGCTGGAGTTGGCGCAAACAAACCGTCGTGAGCGGTGTGGTCGGCTCAACCGTTCTGGCTGGCGGCCTGGTTTTTTTTGGGGTGGACGGAAAAATGACCACCTATTCGGCCTTGGTCATGGTGTGCGGCACCGTCCAATGGCTGATGTGCAAAGGTTGGCAGCGTTGATCTGAGGCGCACAAGGCGAGCTGGCTGCATGCACGTTGGCTCCTCTTCGCTGTGCTCAGAATGTCGCTCACCGCGCACACAGCCACTCACCTTGCGCTTTGGGTGAGTGCAATACCCCTAAAACCCGACACACGACACCCCCAAAGCCAGTAAGTGCTCTCAGGTCCCGACGGCCTAGAAACCATGCCCCCTGCGGTAAAATTGCACCCTTAATTCGCGCTCTCCATGCGCCCTTTGCGCGCACACCACACCATGAATGCTCCCACCTCGCTGAATCACTTGCTCGCCACGGCTGAAGAAAGCCCGCGACTGCGCGAAATTCCCTACAACTACACCTCGTTCTCGGACCGCGAAATCGTGCTGCGCTTGTTGGGTGCCGAGGCCTGGGAGCTGTTGCTGCGTTTGCGCCAAGAGCGCCGCACAGGCCGTTCGGCTCGCATGTTGTACGAAGTGCTGGGTGACATTTGGGTGGTGCAGCGCAATCCTTACTTGCAAGACGATTTGTTGGACAACCCCAAGCGTCGTCATCTGTTGGTCGAGGCCTTGCATCACCGCTTGGGTGAAGTGCAGCAGCGTCGTACCCCCGATGCCGACACCGAGCGCGACGACATGGTGGGCCAACTGCTGCAAGCCGCCAGCCGCGCGATCGAAACGTTCAACAGCCAGTTCGACGCGATTGCCGCTTTGCGTAAAAAAGCAGCGCGCTTGCTCAAGAAGCACACCGCGCACGACAACATCAAGTTCGATGGCCTGTCGCGTGTGAGCCATGTGACCGATGCCACCGACTGGCGCGTGGAATACCCCTTTGTGGTGTTGACCCCCGACACCGAAGAAGAAATGGCTGGCTTGGTCAAAGGCTGTATCGATTTGGGGTTGACCATCGTGCCCCGTGGCGGTGGTACGGGCTACACCGGCGGCGCGATTCCGCTCACCTGGAAGAGTGCGGTCATCAACACCGAAAAACTCGAAGCCATGACCGAGGTCGAACTGGTCGACTTGCCGGGCATTGGCCACCCAGTGCCCACCATCTGGACCGAAGCTGGCGTGGTCACGCAACGTGTGGCCGATGCGGCCGAGCGCGGTGGCTTTGTGTTCGCGGTGGACCCCACGTCTGCCGAAGCCTCGTGCATTGGCGGCAACATCGCCATGAACGCAGGTGGCAAGAAAGCCGTGTTGTGGGGCACTGCGCTCGACAACTTGGCCAGCTGGCGCATGGTGACCCCCGATGCCGAGTGGCTTGAGGTGACGCGTGTGGATCACAACCTCGGCACGATTCACGACGCCGAAATGGCCAGCTTCGAGTTGAAGTACTACCAAGCCGACGGCAAAACATTCCTGCGCCAAGAGCGCCTCGACATTCCTGGCAAATCCTTCCGCAAAGAAGGCTTGGGCAAGGACGTGACCGACAAATTCTTGAGTGGTTTGCCCGGCGTGCAAAAAGAAGGTTGCGATGGGTTGATCACCAGCGCCCGCTGGATCGTGCACCGCATGCCTGCCCACACCCGCACCGTGTGTATGGAGTTTTTTGGCAATGCCAAAGACGCGGTGCCGAGCATTGTCGAAATCAAAGACTACATGTTCGCCGAACAAAAACGCAGTGGCGTGTTGCTGGCTGGCTTGGAACATTTGGACGACCGTTACCTGCGAGCCGTGGGCTACGCCACCAAGAGCAAGCGCGGCGGCCTCCCCAAGATGGTTTTGGTCGGCGACATTGCCGGAGATGACGCCGATGCCGTGGCGCGTGCCACCTCCGAGGTGGTGCGTATTGCCAACTCGCGCAGCGGCGAGGGTTTCATTGCCATCAGTGCAGAGG
>JBPCSU010000144.1:0-3776 GCA_051006815.1 Limnohabitans sp. | reverse complement strand
TGCATCACGCACTTGCAAAGTGGCACCGAAGTGCCTGTGAGGCACTGGGTGGAAGTGTTGGATGCCGCGTTGGGCTAACGCTAGCGCTTAGCCCTATGCCGCCAACGCAGCTTCAATGTCCTTGGTCAACTTGGCGGGAGCATTCATCGACGCATAGCGCTTCAACACCCGGCCATCTTTGCCCACCAAAAATTTGGTGAAGTTCCATTTGATGCCTTCGCTGCCCAACACTCCGGGGGCCTCTGCTTTGAGCCACTTGAACAGCGGGTGCGCATCGTCCCCATTGACGTTGATTTTTTCCATCATCACAAAACTCACGCCGTAGTTGCGTTGGCAGAACGCGCCGATCTCGGCGTTGGTCCCCGCGTCTTGTGCGCCAAACTGGTTGCATGGAAAACCGATGACGGTCAGACCTTGGGGACCATAAGTTTTGTGCAACGCCTCTAAGCCTTCCAACTGTGGCGTGAATCCACACGCGCTTGCCGTGTTGACGATCAACAGCACGCGTCCCTGCAAATCTGCGAATGACAAAGGTGTGCCATCAATTTGGTTGGCAGTGAAAGTGGCAAGAGCAGTCATGTATTTCCTTTTGAAGACGGGGTGGCCTGCGAGGCAAGCAATGCAGCCAGCACAACCATGCCGCCACCGAGCGCAATGCGCCACGTGGGAGCCGATACCCCCAACGCCACAGAGGACACGCTGGCAAACACCACCTCCGACATCATGACCATGGCGGTGGTGTGCGCACTCAAACGTGCAGCGCCGTATTGCAGTGCAAAGTTGGACACCAAAAATGCGGCGCTCAACCCCAGTACCCAAGGTGCCCAGGTGGTTGCCGCGTCGCCCACGCCCGAGGGGATCACCCCCGTCCACGTGGCAACAATTGCGCAAGCCACCGCCATCAGCGCGCCGCCGCCAAACATGGTCACCATACGTGCAGACTCGGGCGTGTGCTGCAAACGTAGCAACCAAATGTTGGTGAGCGCAAAACAAAATCCGGCCAGCAATGCCAGCACATCGGCCAAATCTTGTGGCAAAGGCCAATCGGACGCAGGGGTTTTCAGCACCAGCACGACGCCGACCAACGCCAGTGCCAAGCGCACCAACGCGCCGCGTGTGGGGCGCTCGTTCAGCAGCCACCACGCCAGCAACAACGACCACGTGGGCATCAAATAAAACAGCAACACCACGCGCACCACATCACCGGTGGTGACCGCCCAGTTGAAGCCCACATTGGTCAATCCCGAAGCCAGCATGAGCCACCCGAGTTGGGGGTGCTGTCTGAAGTGGCGCCAGCCCGAAGGGCTGATGCAGGTGAGCACCAGGGTAGCCAAAAGAAACACCACCGCGGTGGCCCACAGTGGGTGAAGACCGTTCCCGTCAAGCTGGCGCAAAGGCCACCACGACAAACCCCAGACCAAGGCATTGAGGGCCAACGCCAACACGGCCAGCGTCGGGCGTGTCATGTGGTGGGTGGGCACGGTTTAGCCGTGCAAATCGTCGTTGCGTGCGATGTGCATCAACCGCGCCAGCTCTTCGCGGTGGTGCTTGTGGTTGTGCTCATGCCAAAGCTTGATGAGCCACATGACATAGCCCACCAATGCACCAAAGGCGGTGATGGCGCCGAAAGCGCTCATGCCCATGCCGGTGCTGAAGGTGTACAAAAAGCCCAGGCCCAAGATGCACAGTTGTTCGTTCAGGTTTTGCACGGCAATAGAACGGCCGGCGCCCATCAGGTTGTGTCCACGGTGTTGCAGCAACGCGTTCATCGGTACCACCAAGAAACCGCCCAAGCCACCCAAGATGATGAGGAACGGCACTGCCAACCACAAGGTATCAATGAAGTTCATGGCCACCACAAAGCAACCCATGGCAATGCCCAGCGGCATGAGGCGCGTGGCATGGTCAAGGCGCATCTTCATCGAGGCCACCACCGCGCCCACAGCGGTGCCAATGGCCACCACGCCGACCAAGCTCGAGGCCTGTGTGGTGCTGTAGCCCAAAGCCGCAGCGCTCCACGCCAACACGATGTAACGCAGGTTGCCGCTGACCCCCCAGAACAAGGTGGTGGTGGCCAAAGAAATTTGGCCCAACTTGTCGTGCCACAGGCGTTGGTTGCAATGCCAAAAATCAGGTAGCAAGGCCAACAAGTTGCGCACCATGCTTTTCTCGGGATCCAAGCGCATGGGGATCAACGCTGCGCCGGTGTAGGGGATGCGCTTGTTGAACCAAGCGGCCAAGGCATACAAGGGAATCAACAAACAGATGGCCGCTTCGGCCGAGGTATCCACGCCCGTGGTGACAAAAGGCAAATCAAACGACAACAAGAATGCAGACAAGTTGTGTCCCACCAACTGGCCGCCTAACAACACGCCCAAGATGATGGAAGCAATCGTCAAACCCTCAATCCAGCCATTGGCTTTGACCAGCTGTGAGGCGGGTAGCAACTCGGTCAAGATGCCGTATTTCGCGGGTGAATAAGCGGCGGCGCCCAAGCCCACCACGGCGTAGGCGAGCAGGGGGTGCACGCCAAACAACATCATCAAGCAACCCACCACTTTGATGGTGTTGCTCATCAGCATGACTTCGCCCTTGGGTCGTGCATCTGCAAACGCGCCAACGAACGGCGCGAGCACCACGTAGAACAAGGCGAACATGGGAACCAGAGCGGCACGCTGCCATTCGGCTGCGCCATCTGATTTCAGTAATTCAACGGCCGTGACAAACAGTGCGTTGTCGGCCAACGAACTGAAAAACTGGGCCGACATGATGGTGTAAAAACCGCGCTTCATGGGTGGGTCTGGCATCGCGCCACAGAGGGCGCATGTGCTGATTCTTCTTTCTTCTTGATCTAGCCAAGGTTATATCACGCGAGTGCCACAATATTGACTATGCCCCGTCCGATTCAAGCCTTTGTTCACACCGACGCCTTGCGTCACAACCTGGCCCGCATGCGTGCCGCTGCCCCCGACGCGCGTGTGTGGGCGGTGGTCAAAGCCAACGCATATGGCCACGGCATTGAGCGCGTGTTTGAAGGTTTACGCGCCGCCGATGGGTTTGCGCTGCTCGACCTGGACGAGGCGCAACGCTTACGTAGCTTGGGTTGGCGCGGACCGGTGTTGTTGCTGGAAGGTGTGTTTGAAGCACGCGATCTAGAGTTGTGTTCGCGCTTGGACCTGTGGCACACCGTGCATTGCGAAGAGCAGATCGACATGCTCAGTCGACACAAAACGCAAGTGCCGCACCGCATTTTTCTCAAAATGAACAGTGGCATGAACCGCCTGGGCTTCACACCCACGCGTTTCCGTTCGGCATGGACGCGTTTGAACCAACTGCCGCAGGTCGACGAAATTTCTTTGGTCACCCACTTCAGTGACGCCGATGGCAGCGCCGGAATTGCCAAACAAATGGCCGTGTTTGCGCAAGCCACGCACGACTTGCCCGGCGAGCGCAGCACGTGCAACAGCGCCGCGTTGTTGCGTCATGCCACAGACGAAGCCGTGGCGGCCGATTGGGTGCGCCCCGGCATCGCTTTGTACGGCAGCGCGCCCGACTTTCCTGCGCACACCATCGCGCAGTGGGATTTGCAACCGACCATGAGTTTGCGCAGCCGCATCATCGCAACGCAAGACTTGCAGGTGGGTGACACCGTGGGCTACGGCTCTTCGTTCACGGCGGACGCCTCTATGCGTATAGGCATCGTGGCTTGCGGCTACGCGGATGGCTATCCACGCCATTGCCCGACAGGCACGCCGGTGTTGGTGGACGGGGTGCGT
>JBPCSU010000143.1:0-5239 GCA_051006815.1 Limnohabitans sp. | reverse complement strand
ATCTCGTAAGGCTGGGTGCAGTCTTTGCCCCCCACCTTCACGCGGAAGTCGTGACCGGCTAAGTGAGAAGGGGCGATGGAGTGGTTGATCCACTCATAGCCAATGGCGCGCACATCGAGTTGTGTGCCGAACGGGCGTTTGTCAGAAGCGCCTTTGGCGCGTGAGTACACCAAGGTGCGTTGCGCACGCGAGAACGGCGAGGCCTCGGTTTCCGACTCTAAGAAATATTGGCGAATCTCAGGTCGAATGGTTTCGAGCATGAAGCGCAAATGCCCAATGATGGGGTAGTTGCGCAAAATGGCGTGGTGCGCTTGTTTCAGGTCGTACAAACCAACCAAGCTCAAGCACAAAAACAGCGACGGCCACCAGCCGCTGATGCCCATCACGCCAGCCCCCAGCAAGGTGAAGATCAGCAACACCACCGAGGCAATGAACGCTGTGTAGCGCACGGGATAAATCTGATTGAGTTTGTCCAGCATGCGCGTTGCTCCTAGGCTGAGTGGGGGTTATCGGTGCGGGTTGAGTTTCGCCGCAAGTTTAGTTTGTGCCAAAGCCGACACCTCTGCGCGCAAACGTGCAGAAGACAGTTGTTGGTCGGCGGCTTGTTGCACATCGTTCAGGTGCGACAAGATCGTGCCGCGCAAGTCGGCCAAGTCTTGGTCGAGCTTGTGCAGACGTTCTTGCAACTCACGTTGCAGCGCCATGCGTTGCGTCAGCAAATTGACTTCGGCTGCAATGGTGCGCCAGGTTTGTGTCAACTCATCGCTGGGAGGTACGCGCAGTTGTTCGAACAGTTCTTGAATCAGCGGGTCAAACAACGGCGATGCGTTGTGCTGTGGCGCGGGTTCAGGCGTTTCGGTCAGAGTCGGCACGTTCTCAGGAGGCACGTGCGTTGCCGTCTGGGGTGATGGCTGTGGCGTCAGGTGTGGCGCAGCCGCGGGCTCGGGTGTCGCGCGCGGCTGCGTGTGCGCTTGCAACACCGCATTGACTTGGTCCCACCCGTGTTCGGGCGTGTATTGCTTCAGTCCTTTGAAAGACAAGAATTGCGGTTCGGAATTCATTTACTCATCACACCCATGGACATGCGCTTCAGGAATTGTGGAATTCCGATGGATGCAAATTGTGTGTTTTGTACGGACTCGACGGGCATTTCAGCACGGCTGGATGCGACGTCAGGACGCACTTTTTGAATCCGGTGACGACCCAAGATCGAGTACTGGCTCGACAGCGTGTTGGATGCGTTCAACAAGCCGTTGCGTTTGATGCTTGTCGAGGCCGGGTTGTTGGCGCTGCGTGCAATGGAGGCTTGCAAGCGTGTGGTGTTGACGGTCTGACGCATGCCTTGGGCTGATTCACGCATTTCACGTGCAGCAAGCACGGCTCTGCCAAATTCGTTGAAAGAAGCGCCGCAGGCATCAGGCAAATCCATCAAGTAGCCGCGTTCAAACATTTCACGTGCTGTTTGCGCTTCCAACACAGGGGGGGCGAGCATGAAGCTGACGGGGAAACGTTGTTTCGAGAACACGTCGCTCTTGAGTTGGTCGGGGTGCACGCGGGTGGGGCAAACCAGCAGCGTGGGAGGCGTGTGAATGGCAGAGTCAAACACCCAGCGGTGACGGCTCAAGAAACCGGCCGTGGCAGTCAATTCAATTTCAGACACCGAGGTGGGGACGATCACCAAGTCGTACTCAAACATCAGTTCGCCGGCGATGGAGTCGGTCCATGTCAAATCGCAAAACACGACTTCGGTGCTGCTGGCCGCACGGCGCAGGTGCAAACGGGCATCCAAGATGGGGCGGTTGCCGCCTTGGTCTAAAGGCAACACATGGTGTTGCACCACCACGCCAATGTTGGGGGCGCGTGTGAGCCATGTGCTGGAGGAGCCATGGGTGTCAAAGTCAATCAACGTGACGGTCTTGCCTTGGCGACGGAAGTACGCGGCCAAGTTGGCGGACACGGTGCTTTTGCCAACGCCACCTTTTTGACTGGTGACCAAAATTTTGAATGTAGACATCTTTTTTCCTCCGTGCTGTTTAACTAGCACTTCCTTTTTCTTTTATTGAAATGCCCCGAAATTTCTAGCGGGGAATGGAATTTACATGGGTGTCGAACCTTTGGTCAATGCGCCGTTTCAGGCGCAAATAAGGGCAGATATCGTGAATCGACACGAAATTGAATACTTTTAGACTGTTCAAATAAAGAAAAAGAAACGAAATTAAGAACTTAACGTATGTTGTTGATTTTCAAAAGAATTTTTAAAAGTGTCAAAAAAAACAACACTTCGACTCAAAAAACCCATCCGTTAAAATAAAAGAGTCAACTTTTACTATTTGAAATTCCATGTCCAAACGTTTCTTTGCCTTCGTCTCGATCGTGTCTGTGGCACTGTTGTCTGCTTGCAGCTCAACCAAACTCGACAACGTGTCGGATGCCAATGCCAAAGCCGCTTCTTCTGTGGCGGCTGTGGTGGCTGATCACTTGAACCCCAACAGCTTGATCTCGAAAGAGCGCAGCGTGTACTTCGACTTTGACCAATTCACCATCAAAGCAAGCGAAGCGGGTGTGGTCGAGCGTCAAGGCAAGTACTTGGCGGCCAATGCCGGTTTGAACATCCGCGCTGAAGGCAATGCCGACGAACGTGGTGGCCGTGAATACAACTTGGCCCTGGGGCAAAAACGTGCCGAAGCTGTGGTGCGTGCACTCAAGGCCTACGGCGTGAAAGACGGTCAAGTGGAGCCTGTCAGCTTTGGTAGCGAAAAGCCCAGAGCACAAGGCCACGACGAAGCCGCTTGGGCGCAAAACCGCCGTGTGGACTTGGCTTACCCTGCCAAGTAATTTTCAAATTCATCGCTGCGGTTGATGCAACTTAACAGCGAGATCGTCACAACACCACCGCGGGCTTCGGCCACGGTGGTGTTGTTGCGTGATGACCCGCAAAAAGGCCTGGAGGTCTTCTTGCTGCGTCGCCACACCGCTTCGGCCGTGTTGGGTGGCGCTTATGTTTTTCCGGGGGGCAAGTTAGACGCTGCCGATTGCACGCCAGACTTGCATGCCCATTTGGATGCCGAACCACACGCGCTGCACCGCGCCTTGGGTGAACCCGATTTACCGGTGCACACCGCCGCAGGTTTGTATGTGGCCGCTGTGCGTGAAGCGCTGGAAGAGTGCGGCGTGTTGTTCGCGCGTGCAACCGATACAGCCGATGTGCATGACGCATCGTTGCGGCAGCAGTGGCAACACCAGTTGCACACGGGGGTTGCGTTTGCTGACATCTTGCGTGCTGCTGATTTACGTGTGGACACCCAGCATTTGGCACCTTGGTCGCGTTGGATCACGCCCATACAACCCTCGGTCACGAACAAACGGTTTGACACGCGGTTCTTTGTGGCGGTGTTGCCACCGGGGCAAGAGCCTCGGCATGACGACATCGAAGCCACGGACAGCTTTTGGCTCAGCCCGCTGGACGCCCTGACGCGCTATTGGGCCAATGAAGTGACATTGGCCCCACCGCAGATCATGACCTTGGCATCGTTGCTGCCGCACCGCGACACGGCCGGTGTCTTGAAAGCGGCCCAGCAACAAACACCGCCGTTGATCTTGCCCGAACCCTTTGATGACGAAGAGGGCTTGCGCACCCTGTGTTACCCAGGCGATCCGCGCCACTCGGTGGCAGAGCGCGCCATGCGCGGGCCCACACGTTTGCGTTTTGTTGCGGGCCGGTTTGAGCCTGTCAGTGGTTTTGAGGAATTTTTATGAGTGGTGTTTCGGCCTTTGATCTGCAAGGCAAAAAGGGCTTGGTCCTCGGGCTGGCCAATGAACACAGCATTGCCTGGGGTTGCGCGCGACAAGCGCAGGCCATGGGCGCAGAAGTGGTGGCTTCTTGCTTGAACGACAAAGCGCGTGCGTATGTCGAGCCGCTCACGCAGCCCTTGGGCATGGACTTGCAAACCTGCAACATTGAAACGCCCGAAGAATTAGAAAAACTCGTGGCCTATGCGGCCGCCCAATTGGGCCGTTTGGACTTTGTGGTTCACTCCATTGCATGGGCACCGCTGCAAGATTTGCATGGCCGCGTGATTGACAGTTCCAGCACAGGTTTTGCGCGTGCCATGGAAGTGTCGTGCCACTCATTTGCGACGCTGGCCAAGTTGTGCGCACCGCACATGACGCAAGGTGGCAGCATGGTCACCATGTCGTATTTGGGGGCAGACGAAGCAGTGCCGCATTACGGTTTGATGGGCCCCGTCAAAGCGGCCCTCGAATCGTTGGTGCGCTACATGGCGTTGGAGTTGGGGCCACAAGGCATCCGTGTGTATGCGGTGTCGCCGGGGCCTATCCTCACGCGTGCGGCGTCAGGCATTGAGGCCTTTGACACTTTGATGCAAACCAACATTGCCAAAGCACCCTTGGGCCGTTTGGTGACCTTGGATGAAATTGCCAACCTCAGCACTTTCTTGTGCACCGATGCTGCCAGCGGCATGACAGGGCAAACCATTTATGTAGACGCCGGCAGCCATGCCGTGAATTGAGATCGCCATGAACGACATCACCGAAACCACCAACGACCCCCACAACGAGTGGTTAGAAAACTATCCGTACGATGCCATCGTGGTGGGCCAAGCCGCACGCCTGGTGCGCACGTTGACACTGGCCGACATTCAAGCGTTTGCGGCCGTGTCGGGCGACACCAACCCCGCTCACTTGGATCCTGAATACGCCAACGCCACTTTGTTTCATGGCGTGATTGGCCACGGCATGTGGGGCGGTGCGTTGATCAGCAGTTTGTTGGGCACGGTGTTTCCTGGGCCCGGCACGATTTACTTAGAGCAAAACTTGCATTTCAGCCGCCCTGTGCGAATTGGTGACACCTTGAACGTCACCGTCACCTGCACAGCGAAACACGACGACAAGAAAACATTAGAGCTGGATTGTTTGTTGGTCAATCAAAAAGGCGAGCGCGTGTTGTACGGCGTGGCCAAGGTGATGGCACCGACCGAGAAGTTGCGTATGCCGCGCATCCATGCGCCGCACATCAGTTTGTTTGACCCCGAGCAACGCCATGCCAATCTGCTGGCGCTGGGCGCGCACCTAGAACCTGTGCGCTGCGGCGTGGTGCACCCTTGCGATGCGGATTCGCTACAAGGCGCACTTGATGCACACCATGCACAGTTGATTCATGCCGTGTTGATTGCCCCTGAAGCCAAACTGCGCGCGGTCGCCGCAGAGGCAGGCCTTGATT
>JBPCSU010000142.1:0-13582 GCA_051006815.1 Limnohabitans sp. | reverse complement strand
GCTGGACCGTGCGGCCTTGATGGCCGCACTGGAATCGGTCAGCTTGGTGACGTGGTTTGACGAAGACACGCCCCTCGAGCTGATCACCGAATTGCGCCCCGATGTGTTGGTCAAAGGCGGTGACTACGACATGTCCACTTTGGCTGAAACACAGGTGGTGTTGGCCTACGGCGGGCGCGCCCAAGCGATTCCGTTTGTGGACGGTTACTCCACCACCGCGTTGGTAAAAAAAATCCGCCAGGGCTAAAGGGCTTTTGTCCTCAGCCCCCCGTCCTCAAGACGAGGCACCAAAGACCGCGTGCCACAGGGCTTGAATCGCGGCGCATTCTTTTTCTAACTCGGCGGGCGGCACTTGTGTGGGCTGCTCATCCAAACGCGCGCGGTGTTGCACACGGCGCAACTCTCGGTAAGCACTGCCCGCGGCTTGTCCCACCCCTTCCGGTAACAAGCCCGCTTTTTCTGCGTTCAGCAACAAGGCGATGTTGCCGACATTGCCCAGCAGGCTGGGATGTTGTGCGGCATGCGCCAACACCAAGTACTGCACCACGAATTCCACGTCCACCATGCCGCCGGCGCTGTGCTTCACATCAAACAAGCCGCTCTTGACGGTGTGGGCAGCGCGCAGCTTGTCACGCATCGCCACAATTTCTTCGCGCAAAGCGGTGACGTCGCGACGCGCGTTGATCACCGAGGCGCGCACGCTGTCGAAGCGTTCTTTCAATGCCGCTGCGCCCAAGCAAAACCGCGCGCGCGTCATGGCTTGGTGTTCCCATGTCCATGCGGTGTTTTCGCCACGCTGGCATTGGTAGTCGGCGTAAGCCTCAAAGGTGGAGACCAACAAGCCCGAGTTGCCGTTGGGACGCAAGGCGGTGTCAATCTCATACAAATCACCGTCGCTGGTTTTCACCGTCAACCAGTTGATGAGCTTGCGCACATAGGCTGCGTAAATTTCGCCCGCACGTTCGTGCGTGTCTTCGTACACAAACACGATGTCCAGGTCACTGCCGTAGCCCAGCTCTTTACCGCCCAGCTTGCCGTAGGCCAAGATGGCGAACTGCGGCTCCTCGCGGTGGCGTTGTTTGAAGTGTTGCCACACCCATCGGCTGGTGATTTTCAACACGCTGTCGGCCAGCGCGCTCAAATCGTCGGCCACTTGTTCGACGGTGATGCGTCGTTCCACATCGCGTGCCAAGGTGCGGAACACTTCGGCGTGGTGCGCGCGACGCAGCAAGTTGAGCAAGGTTTCTTCATCGGCTTGGCCCGTGGATTGCAGCGATACCAAGCGGCGCTCCAGCTCTTGCTCAAACTCGTCGGGCACAAAGCGTTCGGCCAGCAGGGCTTCGCCGGCCAATTCATCAATCACACCCGGGTGTTGCAACAGGTATTTGGCCGGCCAGCGTGCCAAGCCCAACAAACGCATGAGTTGCTCATGCACACGGGGGCGTTCGACCAACAGGGCCAAGTAACTTTCTCGGCGTAACAAGGGCTCAATCCAGTCGCTCCACCGCGTGGCGGCATCTTCGGTGATGCGACCTTCTTCCACCCACGCATTGGTGCGTTGCAACAGTTTCAACAGCCGTTGCATGCCTTCGTCTCGTAAGGCACGCACGCGAGGTTGTTCTTGCCAGTGCGCCACACGTTCACGCAAACGCGCGTTGAGGGTGGGCAGTAGCGAGGCGAGGTCCACATGGGTCGGCGACGTGGTGGCAGCGTTGCATCCCTTGCAAGTGCCTGAGGCCGATTCGGGTTTTTCTCCCACCCCCAACAGACGGTCAAACTCTTGCGCCACCAATTCGCGGTGGCTGTCGAGCTGGCTCAAGAAGTCACAGGCGTCGCCAAAACCCAGCGTCAAAGCGATCCAGTTCAAGTCCTCGTCTTGGGTCGGCAGAACGTGGGTTTGCTGGTCGTCCAAATACTGAATGCGGTGTTCGACTTGGCGCAAGAACACATAGGCTTTGGCCAAGGCTTCGGCGGTGGCGGCGGGCATCAAGTTGGCTTGCGTCAAACGTTGCAAGGCTTGCAGCGTGGGGCGTGTGCGCAGTTCGGGAAAGTGGCCGCCGCGCACCACTTGCAGCAGTTGAACGGTGAATTCAATTTCACGAATGCCCCCGCGCGACAACTTCACATCGTTGGCGCGTTCAGGACGCCCCGCACTTTGCTTGGCCGAGTGGTTGCGGATCTGCTGATGCAAACCGCGCAGCGATTCAAACACGCTGTAGTCCAAGTAGCGGCGGAAGACAAAAGGCAACACCGTGTCGCGCAAATCAAGGGCTTGTGTTTTGGCGCTGGCAGGTGCCACGACGCGGCTTTTCAACCAAGCAAAGCGTTCCCACTCGCGACCTTGCACCAAGAAGTATTCCTCTAAGGCTTGTCGCGACACCACACTGGGGCCTGAGTTGCCGTTGGGGCGCAAAGCCAAGTCCATGCGAAACACAAAGCCGTGCTCGGTGGTGTCGCCAATCAGGCTGTAAATCAGTTTGACGGCGCGCGCAAAGTAGTCGTGGTTGCTGATGCGACCGCGTCCGTCGGGCAAGCCCGTGGTGTCACCGTCTTCGTCATACACATAAATCAAGTCGATGTCGCTGGAGACATTCAATTCGCGTGCGCCAAACTTGCCCATGCCAATGATCCACAACACGGCGCGCTCGCCTTGATGTGTGGTCGGTACGCCATAGCTGGCATCGAGTTGTTGTTGCGCTTCTTGGTACGCGATGTCCAAGGCGAATTCGCCCAGTTCGGTGACGGCGCGGGTCACCACGTCCAAGCCCACGCGGGTGTCGCAGTCCAACACCACCAGTCGTTCCATCACCAATTGGCGCAGCATGCGCAAGGCGTCGCCACAGCTGTGGGTTTGGCGCAGCGCGTCAAAGCAGGTTTGCATCGTGGCCAAAACGGGGGCCCCAGGCGGCAGCAAGTGCAGTTCATTGGCATAGCGGCGACGCAGACGCTGAACGAAGCGCGAATAAGTACTCAAATCTTGCGGCGAGGAGGGGATAATTCCGGTCATGTTGCTGGCGCCATGAAACATTTGTCTGACTCTTTCAATTCCACCCCCGTTGATGCTGAAACAGATTTAACTTCTAAATCTGTGTGGCGTCGTGCGGTCTACTGGACCTTGGGTCTGGTGGCCCTGGCTTGGGTGGTGGTGGTGCTGGCTTGGAGTGCCTTGCACATTTTCATTGTGCCGCGAATTGCCGACTACCGCGAAATGGTGCAGCAGCAAGCCTCACGTGCCATGGGGGTACGCCTCGAGATTGGCAGTCTGCGTGTCGAAGGGGGTTGGTGGGTGCCCTGGTTGGAAGTGACCGATGTGCGCTTGTTTGACCGCGAAGGGCGCGAAGCGCTGCATTTGCCACGGGTGTTGGCTGCGGTGTCACCGCGATCGTTGTTGCGTGGGCACTTAGAACAACTCACCGTGGATCGGCCGGAATTAGAAATTCGCCGCGATGCCGCCGGCCATGTGTGGGTCGCGGGTCTGGACATCGCGGCCGAGGGCGATGGTCGCAGCGCCGATTGGTTTTTTTCGCAGCCGCAATTTGTGGTGCGTCAAGGGGTGGTGCATTGGCGCGATGACAGCCGTGCGAACGCCGTTCAAGCCAGTGCGCCGGTGTTGACGCTCAGCGATGTCGATGTGTCGGTGCAGAACCAGTGGTTCAGTCATGACCTGCGGGTGGACGTCACGCCGCCTGCTGCGCTGGGGCAACGCATCTCGGCGCGTGGCAAGTTTCAGCAGCCGCCGTGGCAGCGTGCCGGCGATGTGGCGCAGTGGTCGGGCGAACTGTTTGCCGACCTGCCCTATGTTGACTTGGCCAGCCTGCGTCAATGGGTGATGATGGACAAAGGCCTGTCGCTGCAAGAAGGGCGTGGCGCCATTCGTTTGTGGACCGATGTGCGTCGCGGTCAACCCGTGGGGGTGACCGCCGATGTGGCGGTGGATGCGGTGGCGGCCCGTTTGGGGACCGACTTGAAGCCCCTCAGCTTGCGCCATGTGCATGGCCGACTCGGCGCGCAGTGGTTGGATGGCGAAGTCGAGATCAGCAGCCAAGACTTGGTGTTCGACACCCAAGAGGGCGAACGTTGGCCCGGCGGTGTGTTGCGCGTGAGCTGGCGCGGTGAGGCTTTCGATTCGGGCACGCTCAGTGCCGACCGCTTGGACCTGGATGCGTTGAACCAGGTCAGCCAACGTCTGCCATTGGCAGAGCCTTTGCGACGCATGTTGGCGCGGGTGCAACCACAGGGCCAAGTGAACCAACTCAAAGCCACGTGGCAACAACAAGCCGGTGCACCGTTGCGTTACACCGCGCGTGGCCATGTGCGGCAATTTGCGATGCAGCGTGATGCGCAAGCCGACGGTGTGTGGGCGCAGCTGCCCGGCATTCAAAGTGCACAGGTGGAATTTGATGTCAGCGAAACCGGTGGCAAAGCACGCGTGGGCGTGCACCAAGGTAGCCTTACCTTGCCTGCCGGCTTAGATGAACCACGACTCGCGTTGACAGACGCGTCGGTGCAACTGGCTTGGCAACTCAAAGGCGACGAGGTGTCGGTGCAGTTCACCCAAGGCCGCGTGCAAAACGACGATGTGGCAGGTGAGTTCAATGGCAACTGGAAGACGGGCGAGCGTGGCGAGCGTTTGCCTGGCGTGTTGGATTTGACCGCCTCCTTCTCACGTGCGCAGGTGGCGCACGTGCATCGCTATTTGCCCAACACCTTGCCTGCCGATGTGCGGGCCTACGTGCGTCAGGCCGTGCTTGCGGGTGATGGCAGCCATGGGTTGCTGCGCCTGCGTGGTCATTTGAAAGACATGCCGTTTGACAACCCCAAGCTGGGTGAGTTTCGTGTGTCGGCCCACATTGCCCACGGGCGCTATGTCTATGTGCCAGCGCCGACACCCAAACCCAAAGCAGCGCCCGAGCCAGTGTGGCCTGCGCTGACCGAAGTCGATGGCGAGTTGGTGTTTGAGCGCAGCGCCCTGCGCTTCAACGGTCGCACGCAGTTGGCAGGGGCACCCGATGTGACATGGCAAAAAGTAGAAGCACTGGTGCCGAACTTGGCAGACGCGGTGGTGAGCGTGAGTGGCGAAGCACGTGGCCCGTTGAAGCAAGTGTTAGATGTGATTGCCAAGTCCGCGTTGAATGAGTTGACCGGCACGGTGTTGAACAAAAGCCAAGCCACGGGCGATGCCAATTACCAATTGGCGCTGACGCTGCCCCTTGCGCAACTCAAGGACACCCAAGTGCAAGGCAGTGTGGGGTTTGCCGACAACGCGCTGCAAGTCATTCCTGGCACGCCGGTGTTGAACCGTACGCGCGGCACGTTGCAGTTCAGCGAATCAGGCTTCAAGCTCAAAGGCTTGCAAGCCCAGTTGTTGGGCGGAGACGCCAATTTAGAAGGCGGGTTGTCGTTTTCCGCCAACCAAGACCAGTCGCCTTTGCAGCTCAAAATCAAGGGCGAGCTCACGGCAGAGGGCTTGCGCCAAGCCAAAGAGTTGGGCTTTGTCTCACGGCTCGCGCAACGTGCCAAAGGCAAGTCCGAGTACAGCGCCACCTTGGGTTTGCGCCGTGGCGAGCCCGAACTGCTGATCTCCAGCAACCTCAAAGGCATGGCGTTGAGCTTGCCTGCCCCGCTGACCAAAGCGGCAGCGACCGCGTTGCCGCTGCGCATTGAGACCCAGCTCACCCGCGAATCCCTTCAGCCCAAAGCGCGCGTGTTGCAAGACCAAATCAAAGTCTCGCTTGATCGCGTGGCTGCCGTGACCTATGTGCGTGACCTCAGCGGCCCGCGGCCGCGCGTGTTACGTGGGGGCATTGCCGTGGGGGCCGCTGCGCTAGAGGGCGCGCCGATGCGTGACAACGCGGTGAGCTTGAGTTTGCAGTTGCCCATGGTTGACATCGATGCGTGGAATGCCGCGCTCACCGAGTTGACTGGCACCACCTTGTTGAAACGCAACACCCCCTCCGTCAAGGCGATTGGCAGCGAAGCCGATGGCGAATCTGCGCAAGACTATTTGCCCAGCTTTGCCACCTTGCAAGCCGACCAGGTGAGAGTGTCCGATCGTTTGATTCACAAAGTGGTGGTGGGTGGTTCGCGCCAAAAAGAAGTGTGGCGCTTGAACATCAGCGCTGAAGAGCTCAATGGCTCCGCCGAAGTGCGCCCCGCCAATGACAACACCCCGGCGCAGTTGTTCGCACGTTTGGCGTACTTGAATATTCCACCCAGCTTGGTGCCCGATGTGGAGCGTTTGTTGAGCGAGCAACCCAGCAGCATCCCCACGCTGGACATCGTGGTGTCTGACCTGACCTTGCGTGGCAAGAAGTTAGGACGTTTGGAAATCGATGCGGTCAACCGTGCGGGAACCAATGCCACGCGCGAATGGCGTTTGAACAAATTCAACGTCACCCTGCCAGAAGCCACGCTGACCGCCAATGGCAGTTGGGTCGCCGATGGTCCACGTCAACGCCGCACCAACATGAGTTTTGTGTTGGCGGTGCGAAACAGTGGCGACTTGCTCAATCGTTTGGGCACACCCGATGCCATTCGCGGTGGCGAAGGCCGCTTGGAGGGGCAGGTGTCATGGCAGGGCTCACCCATCACCTTGCACTACCCCAGCATGTCGGGCAAGGTCAACATGGCCATTGAAAAAGGACAGTTCTTAAAAACCGAACCGGGTGCTGCCCGCTTGCTCGGCGTGTTGAATTTGCAAGCCTTGCCGCGTCGCTTGACCTTGGACTTCAACGACATCTTCAGTGATGGTTTTGCATTTGACTTTGTGCGTGGCGACATTCGCATCGAACAAGGCGTGGCGTTCACCAACAACTTGCAAATGAAAGGCGTGGTGGCCGGCGCCTTGATCGAAGGCAGTGCCGATCTGGCGCATGAAACGCAAGACTTGAACGTGGTGGTGGTGCCTGAAATCAATGCCGGCACCGCCTCGCTCTATGTGGCCACGATCAACCCCTTGGTCGGTTTGACCAGCTACTTGGCGCAGATGGTGTTGAGCAAGCCGTTGGTCCGCGCGGGCACCACGGAATTTCATGTGGACGGGACATGGACCAGTCCACGGGTGACCAAGGTCGAGTGATGTCTTTGCCCATCGGCCACCCTTCGCGTCGGCGCGTGCTGTGGGCTTTGTTGGTGCTCTTGGTGGTGGCCATGCTCAGCACCTTGGTGTGGCTGGCAGGGCGCTACGAAGTGAGTCAAGTGCAAAACCGCATCGAGCGCGATGCGGCGGATGCAGTCAGCGACATCCGCACCGCGCTCACGCGCAACGTGCAAAGCTTGCAAGCTTTGCAATACGCCGACCGCGCCAAAGTGCCCTGGCAACAAGATGCCGCGGTCTTATTGCGCGAACACCGTGAATGGCTTCGCCTCGAATTGCGCGATGTTGATTTGCGTGTGGTCAAAAGCATCGACACCCCTTTTCGTGCGCCCGTGTTCAAACGTTTTGGGCGCGAGGCCAATCAGCCGGAAGTGGTGCAAGCCTGTGGCGTGGCACGTCGACAAAGCGGGCCGGGTTACGGTACCAGCACCTATGTGCCGCAGGCCGATGGCCTCGGTTTAGAAATCATGGACCTGTGTTTGCCCGTCATCACCGATGGGCAACTCACGGGGTACACCGTGGCCACGTATTCGTTGGGCGAAATTTTGGTCACCATGGTGGGGCCACAGTTGACGCGCAGCCAAGAGGTGTCCTTCACCGAGTCCGATGGCACGCGCTTGGCCATGCATGGCAATGTGCGACGTGGCTCGCGCGTGTTCACTGCCAAGCAGCTGCTCGATTTACCCGGCCACACCATGGTCTTGCGCATTGACAGTTGGCGCGGCGCACCCGATTTGTTTCCCAATGTGCTGACAGCATTGGTTACCGCCATGGCCTTGGCGTTGGTGACGGTGTTGAGCATGCTGGCGCGTGACATGCGTCGCCGCCAACGCGTGGAGTTGGACTTGGCCGAAGCCTTGGCGTTTCGCAAGGCGATGGAAGACTCGTTGGTCACCGGTTTGCGTGCGCGTGACAAAGAGGGTCGCATCACCTATGTCAATCCGGCGTTTTGTGAAATGGTCGGCTTTGAAGCCCACGAGCTGATTGGCCGCAGCATTCCTGCGCCGTATTGGCCGCCCGAGATGGTGGACGAATATGGCCAACGCCAAGCGTTGCGCTTGGCCGGCAACGCGCCAGCGCGTGAGGGGGTGGAATCGGTGTTCATGCGCAAAAACGGCGAACGTTTTGCCGTGCTGATCTTCGAAGCCCCCTTGATCAACGCGGTGGGTGAACAAACGGGTTGGATGGGCGCGGTGCTCGACATCAGTGAACAGCGCCGCGTGGAAGAGGTCTCGCGTGCCAGCCAAGAACGCTTGCAAGCCACGGCGCGTTTGGCCACCGTGGGTGAGATGGCCTCGTTGCTCAGTCACGAGCTCAACCAGCCGTTGGCGGCTATTTCGAGTTACGCCACGGGCAGCATAAACTTGCTGCAAGACGCTGCGCTGCAAGACCCGCAGTTGGCAGAAACACTCAGCAGTGCGATCCAGCGCATTGGGCAACAGGCCGAACGTGCCGGCAAAGTCATCAAAAGCGTGCACGACTTTGTGCGTCGCCGTGACCAAGCGCGTGAAGCGGTGACGCCGCGTGCGTTGTTAGATGACGTGATGCCGTTGGTCAGCTTGCAAGCCCGCAAGCTCGGTGTGCGCGTGGCGGTGCATTGCCCCACCGACTTGCCCGCGGTGTTGTGCGACCGCACCATGGTGGAACAGGTGCTGCTCAACCTCTCGCGCAACGCCATGCAGGCCATGGCGGAAGACACGCCCAACAAGGTGTTGACCTTGACTGTGCGCCATGCTGCGTCGAATGCCACCAGCCGCTGGTTGGAATTCACGGTGGCCGATGTGGGGCATGGCATTCCAGACGACGTGGCTGAAAAACTCTTCATGCCCTTCTTCACCACCAAGCAAGAGGGCATGGGCTTGGGCCTGAGCTTGTGCCGGACCGTGGTAGAACAGCATGGTGGCTTTTTGAGCCACCGCCCGAATACGCCACGTGGCACGGTGTTCAGTTTCACCTTGCCACAATCGTGACGCGAGGAACCTTTCATGCAACCCACACAAGACGCTTTGGTTTTTATTGTTGACGACGATGCCGGCGTGCGCGAGGCCCTGGCGTGGTTGCTGCGCTCGCGTCGTTTGCCCAGCCAGTCGTTTGACAGCGCGGATGCTTTCGCGGCATTTTTAAAAACAAATCCGCAGCCATGGCAGCCCACACAGCCGGGTTGTTTGTTGCTCGATGTGCGCATGCCCGGCATGAGCGGTTTGGCTTTGTTTGAACACCTGATCGAACTGCAGTTGCTTGACGTGTTGCCGGTCATCTTTTAGACAGGTCATGCCGATGTGCCCACCGCGGTGGACTCTGTCAAGCGGGGCGCCTTTGACTTTTGCGAAAAACCGTTTTCTGACAACGCCTTGGTCGATCGCGTCGAGCAAGCGCTGGCCCGATCGGCGCAGACCCAAGCGGCGCAACGCAGCAAACAAAACCTGCAACACAACTTGGCCGACTTGACCGACCGTGAACGCGACGTGATGCACTTGGTGGTCGAGGGCTTGCCCAACAAATTGATTGCGGACCAACTCGACATCAGTGTGCGCACCGTCGAAGTGCACCGTGCGCGGGTGTTCGACAAGATGAACGTCAAGTCCGCCGTGGAGTTGGCCAACTTGTTGCGCAGCGAATGAGGGTGGCACACACCATGCACGTGCGTCGCGTGATTCAACGAACCTTCGAAGCACTGTTGCTCGCCAGCTTGGTGGCGTGCGGCACCGCCACCCGAGCTCCGGTGGATGACACGGGACGTCGCCCGGCCCCGACTCGCCCGGCGACCGAGGCGCCGCGCGCGACGGGTTCTTTGGCCGGTATGCCTGGCACGCCGAGCCCGCAGCAAAGTTACCGCAGCCGCTGGGTGGCGGCGTCGTGGAACGACGTTCCGGGGTGGCAAAACGACACGCTGCAAGATGCGTGGAATGCGTGGCTGCAAAACTGCGAACGTCCGGGTCCTTTGTTTGCACCGTTGTGCACCGATGTGCGCCAACTCATGTTGGCCAATGACGATGACCGTCGCTTGTGGATGATGAGCCACTTGCAGCCCTACCGCGTGGAGTCGTTAGACGGTGTGGGCGAGGGGTTGTTGACCAGCTATTACGAGCCGTTGTTTGATGCATCGGCCACGCAACGCCCGGGTTTTGAGGTGCCCTTGTATGCACCGCCTGAGGGTTTGGCGGAAGCGCGTCGCGCAGGACGTCCCTGGTTCTCGCGCCAAGAGATCGATACCTTGCCGCAAGCGCGTGAGGCGCTGCGGGGCCGAGAGGTGGCGTGGCTGGCCGACCCGATTGATGCGTTGGTGCTGCACATCCAAGGCTCTGGGCGCGTGCGCATGGCCCAGCCGGATGGCACCACACGCGTGGTGCGCTTGGCATTTGCCGGTTCGAATGAGCAGCCTTACCAAAGCGTGGGGCGTTGGTTGTTGGATCGCGGCTTGATTCGTGATGCCTCGTGGCCAGGCATCAAAGCATGGATCAACAGCACCCAGACCAGCAACCCACGCGTGGTGCAAGACATGCTGTGGAGCAACCCGCGCTATGTGTTTTTCCGCGAAGAAGTGCGCACCGCGGTCGACGCCGATTTGGGGCCGCGTGGTGCCCAAGGTGTGCCGCTGACCGCGGGCCGATCCATCGCGGTGGACAAAGATTCGATTCCCTATGGCACCCCCGTGTGGCTGGCCAGTGCGGGCCCCAATGCCAATTTGCAACGCTTGGTGTTTGCGCAAGACACCGGCAGTGCCATCGTTGGCGCGGTGCGCGCCGATTACTTTGCAGGCACGGGTGCAGAAGCTGGTGATTTTGCGGGACGTATGAAGCAAGGCTTGCGTCTGTGGGTGTTGTGGCCGAGGTCGCCGAGGTAAAACAATGAGCATCAAACAATTCAATGGCGAGTGGGTGTGCAAAGAAGACCGTGTGCTGTTTCGCTTCAACACCAGTGACGACCAAGAGTTCAGTTTTTGGCTCACGCGTTTTGTGCTGCGCGGCTTGGTGCAAGGGGCGCAGCAACTGGCAGTCAAAGCCTTGGAGCGCGAACATGCGCCACCCGTGGCACAGGTGGTCAACTCGTTTCAGCAAGCGGCAGTGACGCAACAACTCAACTTCGCCGAAACGTTTCAAGCCGCGAAGCAACAGCCTTTAGGTGCCAAGCCCTTACTGGTGACTGGGGTGCGACTGAACCATGATGGCGACTCGGTGTCGCTGCGTTTGGATGTGGATACCGGCCAATCGGTGACCGTCAAAATGCCGCCCGCGGTGTTGCAAGTCATGCTGGCCTTGCTCGACAAGCTGCAAGCCACGGCGCAGTGGCAGGTGGGGTTGGCCAGCGCTGACGAAGTGGCGCCTGTGCTGCCGACGTCCACCCCCTCGACGCTGATGCATTGACCGGCGACACGGCGGTGACTCGTAGGTGTCAACGCCAGCTGCAGGGAGATAGATCTCGCCCTACACTTTGTTCAACGCACGAAACAGAACGGAGTCAGAGATGAACGCCCCCTTGCCCGAGCACATCCGTCGCGCCCTCGACACCGTCACGTTGGATGACAAATACAGCCTAGATGTTGGCCGTGCGTTCATGAGTGGCGTGCAGGCCTTGGTCAAGCGGCCCATGCTGCAGCGCCAACGCGATGCGTTGCAAGGCAAAAACACCGCGGGTTTCATCAGTGGCTACCGCGGTTCCCCTTTGGGCACTTACGACCAATCGCTGTGGAAAGCCAAGCCGTATTTGCAAGCGCAAAACATTGTGTTCCAGCCCGGTGTCAACGAAGAGCTGGCGGCCACGGCGTTGTGGGGCACGCAACAACTCGGTTTTGCACCGGCGGGTAGCAACAAGTTCGACGGCGTATTTGGCATCTGGTATGGCAAAGGCCCCGGCGTTGACCGTTGCGCCGATGTGTTCAAGCACGCCAACATGGCGGGTACCACGCCGTGGGGCGGCGTGCTGGCGGTGGCCGGTGACGACCACGTGGCCAAGAGCTCCACCGCCGCGCACCAGAGCGACCACATTTTCAAAGCCTGCGGCACGCCGGTGTTCTTCCCCAGCAGCGTGCAAGAAATTTTGGATTTGGGTTTACACGCCATCGCCATGAGTCGCTTCAGTGGCGTGTGGTCGGGCATGAAGACGATTCAAGAAATTGTCGAGTCCAGCGCCACTGCGGTGATCGATCCCGAGCGTGTGAACATCGTCATCCCTGAGTTTGAGATGCCGCCTGGCGGCTTGCACATCCGCTGGCCCGACACGGCGCTGGAGCAAGAAGCGCGTTTGTTTGATTACAAGTGGTACGCCGCCTTGGCCTATGTGCGCGCCAACCGCTTGAACCACAACGTGATCGAAGGACCGAACGACCGCTTGGGCTTGATTGCCAGCGGCAAAGCCTTCAACGACACGCGCCAAGCCTTGTTCGATTTGGGGCTGGACGACGCCACCTGCCGTCGCTTGGGCATTCGTTTGCACAAGGTGGCGGTGGTGTGGCCGCTCGATGCCCAGCTCACGCGCGACTTCGCCACAGGCTTGCAAGAAATTTTGGTGATCGAAGAAAAACGCCAAGTCATTGAGTACCAACTGAAAGAAGAGCTCTACAACTGGCGCGCTGATGTGCGCCCGAACGTGTTGGGCAAGTTCAACGAAATTGGCGATGACCACAGCGGCGGCGAATGGTCCATGCCCAACCCGAGCGCCAACACCTTGTTGCGTGCCAATGCCGACTTGAACCCCGCACTCATCGCCAAGGCCATTGCGCAGCGCGTGCTCAAACTCGGCGTTGATGCCGACACCACGGCGCGCATCCATGCACAGTTGGCCATCATTGAGGCCAAAGAAGCACAGATGAAAGCGGTGACCTCTCAGGCCGATCGCTTGCCTTGGTTCTGCTCGGGGTGCCCGCACAATACCTCCACCAAAGTGCCTGACGGTTCGCGTGCCATGGCGGGCATTGGTTGCCACTTCATGACCTTGTGGATGGACCGCAGCACCTTGGGCTTCACACAAATGGGGGGCGAAGGTGTGCCGTGGGTGGGGCAGCAACCGTTTGTGAACGAGTCCCACATGTTTGCCAACTTGGGCGATGGCACGTATTTCCACAGCGGCATTTTGGCGGTGCGCCAAAGTGTGGCGGCGGGCGTGAACATCACCTACAAAATTTTGTACAACGATGCCGTGGCCATGACCGGTGGTCAACGCGTGGGCGAACGGCCCGAAGGCCACAGCGTGTTGCAAATTGCACAGAGCATGAAGGCCGAAGGCGCGCAACGCATCGTCGTGGTCACCGACGAGCCCCAAAAATACGAAGGCGCTGGGTTGGTCAGCGGCGTGGCGGTGTTCCACCGCGACGAGCTCGACCGCATCCAGCGCGAAATGCGCGAGATCAAAGGTTGCACCGTCATCATCTATGACCAAACCTGCGCCACCGAAAAACGCCGCCGTCGCAAACGCGGCAGCATGGTGGATCCCGCGGTGCGTGTGTTGATCAACGACTTGGTGTGCGAAGGCTGCGGCGATTGCGGCGTG
>JBPCSU010000141.1:0-3165 GCA_051006815.1 Limnohabitans sp. | reverse complement strand
ACGCACCGAAGACGCTCGCACCAAGGCCATGAAAAAGGAATTGGAATGGGCGCGTCAAAACCCCAAAGGCCGTCAAGCCAAGAGCAAGGCCCGTTTGGCTCGCTTCGAAGAGCTGTCTGACTACGAATACCAAAAGCGCAACGAAACCCAAGAAATTTTCATTCCTGTGGCCGAGCGTTTGGGCCATGAGGTGTTTGAGTTCAAGAACGTCAGCAAGTCGTTTGGCGATCGCTTGTTGATCGACAACCTCAGCTTCACCGTGCCTGCTGGCGCGATCGTGGGCATCATTGGCCCGAACGGGGCCGGTAAGTCCACCCTGTTCAAACTGATTGCGGGCAAAGAGCAGCCTGACAGCGGTGAGGTCAAAGTGGGCCAAACCGTGAAGATGGCGTTTGTGGACCAAACCCGTGACGACTTGTCGGACGAAAAAACCGTCTGGGAAGACATCTCGGGTGGCTTGGACATCTTGAACGTGGGCAAGTTCCAAATGCCCAGCCGCGCGTATTGCGGCCGCTTCAACTTCAACGGCGGTGACCAACAAAAGAAAGTCGGTATGTTGTCGGGCGGTGAGCGCGGACGCTTGCATTTGGCCAAGACCTTGATCGAAGGCGGCAACGTGTTGCTGCTGGACGAACCCTCGAACGACTTGGACGTGGAAACCCTGCGCGCGTTGGAAGACGCGTTGCTCGAATTCGCCGGCTCGGTGATGGTGATCAGCCATGACCGTTGGTTCTTGGACCGCATTGCCACCCACATCTTGGCCGCCGAAGGCGACAGCCAGTGGGTGTTCTTCGACGGCAACTACCAAGAGTACGAAGCCGACAAGAAGAAACGTTTGGGTGAAGAAGGGGCCAAGCCCAAGCGCGTGCGCTTCAAAGCCCTCAAGTAAACCGCACGGCGGCACTTGGCAACAGGCTCAGTCGTTTCGACTGGGCCTTTTTTGTACCTGGGTGACAGTGGGGGCTTGTGGGGGCAGGTAAGCTCTCGTCCGTGCTGAAACTATCTGTTCTTGATCAATCCGTTGCTGCTGCTGGCCGAAGCCAGGATGCTGCGCTTCGTCAAACCTTGGCGCTGGCCCCGCAATGTGAAGCCTGGGGCTACCACCGTTTTTGGGTGAGTGAACACCACAGCCACCCCAGCATTGTGGGCACCGCGCCTGAGGTGCTGTTGGCTGCGTTAGCGGCACGCACGCAGCGCATCCGTTTGGGCAGTGCGGGCGTCATGCTGCCGCACTATGCGCCGCTCAAAGTGGCTGAACAATTTCGTGTGCTCGACGCGCTGGCGCCGGGCCGCATCGACTTGGGCGTGGGCCGTGCGCCCGGCAGCGACGGCCGTACCGCGCAGTTGCTCAACCCCGACCGACATGCGTCTGAGAACTTCCCGCACCATGTGATGGAATTGCAAGCCTGGGTGACGGGCGAACCCATTCCCGCAGGCCATCCCGGCCACGGTGTGTTTGCCTACCCCAGCGGCCCGACGGCGCCCGATGTGTGGATGTTGGGCAGCTCCGATTACGGCGCGCAATTGGCGGCTCATTTGGGCTTGCCGTATGCGTTTGCCTACTTCATCACCGATGGCCAAGGCGTGGACAACGCGCTCAATTTGTACCGAGCCAACTACCGTCCCAGTGAACGCCATCCCCAACCCCATGCCACGGTCTGCGTGTGGGCCCTGGCGGCGGACACCGAGGACGAAGCGTGGCATCTGTTTCAAAGCCGCTCGCGCTGGAAGATGGACCGCAACCTCGGTCGCATCGGGCCCTTGCTGCCGCCCGACCAAGCCGCGCGCGACTACACCGCTTCTGAGCAAGTGGCGCTGGCCGAGATGCGTGCGGGGGCGTTGGTGGGCAACGCCTCTCAAGTGGCTGCCAAGCTGCGCGCGCTGGCTGAACGTTTGCAACTGGACGAAGTGGTCCTCATCACTTGGACGCATGATCCGGCCGCGCAAGCGCGCTCGTACCAGCTGTTGGCCCAAGAATTTTCGTTAGCTGACTGACCCGAATTACCACCACCATCACCCTGGAGACCTCGTTATGTTTTCAACCGCCATCGCCGGCAGCTTGCCCAAACCCGAATGGTTAGCCGAGACCAATAAACTGTGGCCCAAGTGGCAAGCCGAGGGCGATGCCCTGTTGCAAGCCAAAGCGGACGCCACACTGCTGTGGATCAAAGCGCAAGAAGACGCGGGGTTGGATGTGATTGGCGACGGCGAACAATCGCGTCAACACTTTGTGCATGGGTTCTTAGAACACGTCGAAGGCATCGACTTTGAAAACAAAGTCACCATGGGCATTCGCAACAACCGCTACGACGCCCAAGTGCCGCAAGTCATCGCGCCATTGCGTTTGAAAGGCCGTGTGCATGCGTTTGAAGCGCAGCTGGCGCGTGCGCATACGAAGAAGAAACTCAAATTCACCTTGCCTGGCCCGATGACCATCGTGGACACCGTGGCCGACCGTTTTTACGGCAAAGGCAAAGACCCCGTGCAAGGGCGCATTGACATGGCCTTTGCGTTTGCCGAGTTGCTCAACCAAGAGGCGTTGGCGCTGCAAGCGGATGGCGTGGACATTATTCAGTTCGATGAACCTGCGTTCAACGTGTACCTCGACGAAGCTGCAGACTGGGGTGTCAAAGCCCTGGAGCGTGCCGCACAAGGCCTGACCTGCACCACTGCGGTTCACATTTGCTACGGCTATGGCATCGAGGCCAACAACAACTGGAAGAAGACCTTGGGCGACGAATGGCGCCAGTACGAGAAGGTGTTTCCCGCCTTGGCCAAGAGCAGCATCCAACAAGTGAGCCTGGAGTGCTACCACTCACACGTGCCACCTGAAATGATGGCCTTGCTCGAAGGCAAAGATGTGATGGTGGGCGTGATCGATGTGGCCAGCAACGAGATCGAAACCCCCGAGCAAGTGGCAGACACGATTGGCATGGCGTTGAAATACGTGCCGAAGAACCGCTTGATTGCCTGCACCAACTGCGGCTTGGCCCCCATGAGCCGTGAAGTGGCGATGAAGAAGCTGGAGGCCTTGGCCGCTGGGGCTGCGTTGGCACGTACCCGTTACGCTTAAAGCGAAGACTTAGGCGCACCCGCCATCACCGCAGCTGCCGCTGCCGTGAATTTCTTCCGCAGGCAACGCATCAGGCGCAGAGACAATGCCCG
>JBPCSU010000140.1:0-10603 GCA_051006815.1 Limnohabitans sp. | reverse complement strand
AGCCCGTCCTGTCACAAGCCGGTTACGTGACCCGCGATGCCCGTGAAGTCGAACGTAAAAAGGTTGGCTTGCACTCTGCTCGCCGCCGCAAGCAGTTCAGCAAGCGTTAATCCGCTTCCTGTTTTGCCAAAAGCCGCATGGGTTCGCCCCTTGCGGCTTTTTTATTGCGTGTGCGCTCAGCCAAAGCCCCTGATGCGAATAGCGTTTCTAGGGTCTTGTGCAGGGCTATTCCCGACTAAAGCGATATACTTTTACGCATTGATTCAGGAGTCCTCTTATGAGCGCAGTTGCCGACAACGTCCAAACCGAAATGCCATCTCCCTTTGTCTTCACCGACAGCGCTGCTGCCAAGGTGGCGGACCTGATTGCAGAAGAAGGCAACCCTGATTTGAAGCTGCGCGTGTTTGTGCAAGGCGGCGGTTGTTCAGGCTTCCAATACGGTTTCACGTTCGATGAAATCGTCAACGAAGACGACACCACCATCAACAAAAACGGCGTGTCGTTGTTGGTCGACGCCATGAGCTACCAATACTTGGTCGGTGCAGAGATCGACTACAAAGAAGATTTGCAAGGCGCCCAATTCGTCATCAATAACCCCAATGCCACCACCACCTGTGGTTGCGGCTCCTCGTTCTCGGTGTAAGCGCGACAGGCGCTGAGCGATCAGGCCTTAAAAATTCCACCCAGTATGCGGGCGCCTTGAGCGCCCGTTACTTTTGGTAGGGTGCCTGGCAGGCTCAACAGGGTTTGGCGAGCCAGCCACGCAAAAGCAGCCGCCTCGACTTGCAATGGCGGCATGCCACGTTCAGCCGACGACAGCACGCGCACGTTGGGCAACCCCGCTTGCAAGCGCTGCATCAGCCAGCCATTCAACGCGCCTCCGCCACAGACGATGAGTTCTGCGGCCTCGGGCGCATGGCGCAACACATCGTTCACGCACGCACGGGCGGTGAACTCGGTGAGTGTGGCTTGCACATCGGCGGCGTTGGCGTCGGCATAGCCGCTGAGTTGGTGCGCCAACCACGTGGGGTGAAACAAGTCGCGCCCGGTGCTTTTGGGCGGGGCTTGGTGCAGATAAGGTTCGGCCAGCATGGTGCGTAACAACGGCGCGATGACGGTGCCGCTGGCCGCCCATGCCCCGTTGTTGTCAAAGGCGTAGCCTGTGTGCGCTTGGCACCAGTGGTCGAGCAAGGCGTTGCCTGGGCCGCAATCAAACCCCAAAACATCATGGTTTGCATGCAACACGCTGAGGTTGGCAATGCCGCCGATGTTCAGCACGCCCACTGTGTGCGGCGCTTGCCCAAAGATGCCTTGGTGAAACACCGGGACCAAGGGCGCGCCTTGCCCGCCCGCTGCGACGTCGCGGTTACGGAAATCGGCCACCACATCGATGCCGGTCAGCTCAGCCAACAACGCTGGGTTGTTGAGTTGCCAGGTGTAGCCCGTGCCATCAAATGCGCCGGGTTGGTGACGCACGGTTTGTCCATGGGCGCCAATGGCGCACACATCGTTGACGGGTGTGCGCGTGTCGGTCAGCAAGGCCTGCACAGTTTGCGCATAAACGCGCACCAAGCCGTTGGCGGCCAAAGCGGCACGGTGCAGTTCGTTCTCTGAGGGGGTGTTGAGGGCCAGCAATTCTTGTTTGAGTGCGGGCGCAAAGGGCAAGGCGTGATGTGCCAACACCCGGGGCTGTGTGCCGCTGAAATCAACCAACACCCCGTCGACGCCATCGAGCGAGGTGCCCGACATCAAGCCTATGAAAAGCTGACAGTGCGTAGCGGCCGAGCTTGGCATTTATTCGGCGCGGCTGACTTGGCTGCTCGCCGCGGCAGTCAAGTCCACTTGGGCAATGGCTGCGTGGCGCTTGAACTGTTCGCGCGCAGCAGCAGACAAGGACACAGCAATGCTTTGGCGTGCCATGGTGAGCGGGTCTTTGTGTTGGCCGTTGACGCGGAATTCAAAATGCAAATGTGGGCCAGTGGCCCAGCCGGTGGCGCCCACAAGGCCCAGTGTCTGGCCTTGTGACACCGATTGACCGCGCTTGACCTGAATGCGGCTCAGATGGGCATACACCGTGGTGTGACCGTTGGCGTGTTTGACCATCACCACATTGCCAAAGCCGCCTTGTGCGCCGGCCACATCGACGATGCCTTGGCCCACGCTGCGCACGGGCGTGCCGGTGGGGGCGGCGTAGTCCACGCCCAGGTGCGCGCGCCAGGTTTGCAAGATGGGGTGAAAGCGCATCTTGAAGCCGCTGGTCATGCGCGAGAAAGCCAAGGGAGAGGCCAAGTAGGCGCGACGCAAGCTCATGCCGTCGGCGTTGAAGTAGCCGCCCTCTTTGGCATTGGGTTCTTTGAACCAGAAGGCTTGGTGTGTTTTGCCGTTGTTCACAAACTCGGCGGACAACACGCGACCGGTGCGCAGCACTTCGCCATCGGCCTCGAGCGATTCGTACACCACGGCAAATCGATCACCTTTGCGCAGGGCGCGGTGGAAGTCGATGTCCCCCGCGAAGATGTCAGCCAACTGGCTGGCCACGCTGTCGGGAATGTCGGCTTCGTCGGTGGCAGCAAACAGCGAGGTTTGAATGGTGCCGTTGCCCATGCGGGTGCTGATGCTTAAGGGCGCGGTTTCTTCGCGTTCGACAAAACCTTCGGCGCTGCGTTCCATCACCCAGCGGGTGAACTGGTCGCCCTTGTCGTTGGCCCAACGTGCGGTCAGTCGGGTGAGGCGGTGCTCGGCATCACCTTCCACGCTGACCATGCGGCCTGCACGACCGATGAACTGTTGACGGGAGGTGCGCGCCTGGCGCAGGTAAGCGGCAGCGTCGGGGTCACTCAGGCCCAGGCGCGACAGCAAGCTGTCAGCGGTGTCGCTCGAGCGTGTGACGTCCGAGCGAAAGAGTTGCAACGCCTTCTCGGCTTGCAAGTTGGGGAGCGACGCGGTGCTGACGCTTTCCACTACTTGCTGCAATTGCAAATGGGTCGTGCTGGCGTCTAGGTTGGCCACCGCAAACGCACCACCTCCGAGGACCGAGCAGGCCACAGCCACCGCGGCCAAGACGCGGCGATGGGTGGATTGAAAGCTGGTTTGCAGGCGCGAGGCCCACAAGGAAAAGACTGGCTGCAAGGTGTTTCTCCGGCAGTTGGCAAAAGGCGGGGGCCGAACCCCAAGCCTCCAGGTTTGGGCCTCTAAAATCAGGCGCAAACACCAAACCGGCAAGTATACCTTTTGCTGTAAAAAATCCTTATGAATCAAGCATCTTTACAAACTCACCCTATCACCGATCGCGTTCTGGAAGCCTTGGCTGTGACCAAGCGCGGCTGTGAGGAGCTGATTCCTGAAGATGCGTGGGTCAAAAAACTGGCGCGCTCTGAAGCCACAGGCCAGCCCTTGCGCATCAAACTGGGCTTAGACCCGACGGCGCCTGACATTCATATTGGTCACACGGTGGTGCTCAACAAAATGCGTCAGCTGCAAGACTTGGGGCACCAAGTCATCTTTTTGATTGGCGACTTCACCAGTTTGATCGGTGACCCTTCCGGTCGCAACAGCACGCGTCCACCGCTCACACCCGAACAAATCAAGGTCAACGCCGAGACGTATTACAAGCAAGCGTCGTTGGTGCTCGATCCTGCCAAAACCGAAATTCGTTACAACAGCGAATGGAGCATCCCGCTGGGTTCGATGGGCATGATTCAGCTCGCGTCCAAATACACCGTGGCGCGCATGATGGAGCGCAACGACTTTCATGACCGCTTTCATGCCAACACACCCATCAGCGTGCACGAGTTTTTGTACCCGCTCATGCAGGGCTATGACTCGGTGGCATTGAAATCAGATTTGGAACTGGGCGGCACCGACCAAAAATTCAACTTGTTGATGGGCCGTCATTTGCAAGCCGAATACGGCCAAGAAGCGCAATGCATCTTGACCATGCCCTTGCTCGAAGGTTTGGATGGCGTGGAAAAAATGTCCAAATCCAAGAACAACTACATCGGCATCAGCGAAGAGCCCAACACCATGTTTGCCAAGGTGTTGTCGATTTCAGATGTGTTGATGTGGCGTTGGTACACCTTGTTGTCGTTCAAGTCGATGGCGGAGATTGAGGCGCTGAAAAAAGAAGTGGAAGGTGGCCGCAACCCCAAAGAAGCCAAGGTTGCGTTGGCCAAAGAAATCACTGCGCGTTTCCACGGCGCAGCGGCGGCAGAAGCGGCCGAGCAAGACTTCATCAACCGCAGCAAAGGTGGTGTGCCCGATGAAATTCCAGAGGTCTCGCTCAGCGGTGCGCCCATGGGCATTGGCGCTTTGCTCAAATCTGCCGGTCTGGCGCCATCCACCAGCGAAGCCAATCGATTGATCGATGGCGGCGGCGTGCGTGTGGACTCAAACGTGGTCAGTGACAAAGGCTTGAAGCTCGACGCTGGAACATTCGTGGTGCAAGTGGGCAAGCGCAAATTTGCGCGTGTCACATTGGCTTAACCACTTGCGGTCATACTGCCAGCATGAACACCTCTACCACTGACAAATGGTTGTCGCCACAAGGCTTGCTCTGGGCCTCGGTGGTGGTGGCATGCATCACCATCGCACTCAAAACCTTGGCTTGGCACCTCACCGATTCGGTGGGCTTGTTGTCCGATGCCATGGAGTCCTTGGTCAACTTGGCCAGTGCGGTGTTTGGCTTGATGATGGTCACCATCGCTGCCAAACCTGCCGACGAAGACCATCCCTACGGGCACCACAAGGCTGAGTATTTTTCATCGGGCTTTGAAGGCATCCTCATCGTGGTGGCCTCGCTGGGCATCATCTGGGCCGCGAGTCATCGTATTTTTGACCCACAGCCGTTGGAGCAAGTCGGCATTGGTTTGGTCTTGTCGGTGGCCAGTTCTGCGTTGAATGGCTTGTTGGCCTGGGTCATGTTTCGTGCGGCCAAAACGCACAACTCGATTGCCCTAGAAGCCGATGCCCGTCACTTGGTGACCGATGTGTGGACCTCTGCAGGTGTGGTGGTGGGCATTGCGCTGGTCAGCTACACCGGCTGGCTGTGGATGGATGCCTTGGTGGCCATGGGCGTGGCACTGAACATTTTGAAAGAAGGCTGGCATTTGATTTGGAGTGCCTCACAAGGCTTGATGGACGAAGCGGTGGAGCCCGAGGTGCTGGCGCAAATTCACACCGTGTTGCACGACCTGTCGATCAGCCACGAAGAGGTGGGGGCCGACCATGTGCACATCGTGCGTTTTGACCACCTCATCACCCGCAAAGCCGGGCAGCGTCGCTTTGTGGATTTGCACATGCACATGCCAGCCGAGTGGACCTTGAGCCGTGCGGCCACCTTGCGCGCCAATGTGGAGCATGCGTTGATGAAAGCCGTGCCCGGTTTGCGCGCCACGATTCAACTGCTGCCCAACGATGTGGAAGTGCATCTGGATGATCCGAAAGACGTGGCATGAAGGCTGTGCTGCAACGCGTGAGCGAAGCCCGTGTGGTGGTCGATGGCAAAACGGTGGGCGAAATCGCCCAAGGTCTGTTGGTGTTGCTGTGCGCAGAGCGCGGTGACACCGAAGCTGTGGGACAAAAAATGCTCGACAAAATTTTGAAACTGCGCGTCTTCTACGACGAGGCCGGCAAGATGAACCGCAGCGTGGTCGATGTGCAAGGCGGCTTGCTGGTGGTCAGCCAGTTCACCTTGGCGGCAGACACCAGCAGTGGCACGCGTCCAAGCTTCACCTGTGCTGCGCCGGCCGACGAAGGTCGGCGCTTGTACGACGCCTTTGTGACCCAAGCCAAGGTGCAGCACCCGCAAGTGCAAACCGGCATCTTTGGCGCTGACATGCAAGTGCATTTGGTGAACGATGGTCCTGTGACCATTCCGATCACGATAATCGGGGCATGACCGATACCTCTCCGACTGCCCATTCGTTTGCCAACCTGAACCTCGGTGCCGCCTCACGCGACAACTTGACGCAGCTGGGGTACACCCAGATGACGCCCATCCAGGCCGCCAGCTTGCCGCTGACCTTGGCCGGTCGCGACTTGATTGCGCAAGCCAGCACCGGCAGTGGCAAGACAGCGGCCTTTGGCATTCCCTTGGTTGAAAAACTCGACCCTGCGCAGTTCGACGCGCAAGCCATGGTGCTGTGCCCCACGCGTGAGTTGGCCGATCAAGTGACGCAAGAAATTCGCCGTTTGGCGCGCGCGGTGGGCAACATCAAAGTGGTCACCCTGTGTGGCGGTGTGGCACTGCGTGGGCAAACACAAAGTTTGGAACACGGTGCGCATGTGGTGGTGGGAACCCCCGGGCGCATCATGGACCACTTAGAGCGGGGTTCGCTCAGCTTGCAAGGCTTGAAGATGTTGGTGCTGGACGAGGCTGATCGCATGTTGGACATGGGCTTTTTTGACGACATCGCCAAGGTGGCACGCCAGTGCCCCAAAGCGCGTCAAACCTTGCTGTTTTCGGCCACTTACCCCGAAGGTATTGCCAAGCTCGCGGCGCAGTTCATGCGTGAGCCGCAAACGGTCAAGGTACAAGCGCAGCATGATGCGCAAAAAATCAAGCAAGTGTTTTATGAAGTGTCGAACAGCGAGCGCCTGCACGTGGTGTCGCAGTTGTTGAATCACTTTCGCCCTGAGTCCACTTTGGCGTTTTGCAACACCAAGCAGCAGTGCCGTGATTTGGTGAGTGTGTTGCAAGCGCAAGGTTTCAGTGCCTTGGCCTTGTTTGGTGAGCTGGAGCAACGCGAACGCGACCAGGTGTTGGTGCAGTTTGCCAACCGCAGTTGCTCGGTGCTGGTGGCCACCGATGTGGCGGCCCGTGGCTTGGATGTGGCGAACTTAGAAGCCGTGATCAATGTGGATGTGACGCCCGACCCTGAGGTGCACATCCACCGCATCGGCCGCACCGGACGTGGCGACGCCGAAGGCTTGGCCTTGTCGCTGGCCAGTATGGACGAGATGGGCAACGTTGGCAAGATCGAACAGCTGCAAAACCGCGAGTCCACTTGGGCACCGGTCAGCAGCTTGACCCCCAGCGCCGGTGGCCTGCTGCAGCCTCCCATGGCGACCTTGCAAATTGTGGGTGGCCGCAAAGAAAAAATTCGCGCGGGCGATGTGTTGGGCGCACTCACTGGTGAAGCTGGCTTTGTCAAAGACCAAGTCGGCAAGATCAATGTGAACGAGTTCTCCACTTATGTGGCGGTGTCGCGTGACATCGCGCGCGAAGCAGTGAAGCGCCTGAGTGCAGGCCGTGTCAAAGGAAAGACGGTGAAAGTGCGCTTGCTGGAAGATGCCTTGGGGCGTTGAACCAGCCGCGCGTGTGGCGCGTCAATAAGGGCACGGCAGGCCGAGCTCGGCCATGATCAGCATCTCGAGTGTTTCCATCTCTAGCGCCTCGGCCTCGGACGTTTCGTGGTCGTAACCTTGCGCATGCAGCGCCCCGTGGACCAACAGGTGCGCGTAGTGGGCTTGCAAGGTCTTGCCTTGCTCTTTGGCTTCGCGCGCCACCACGGGGGCGCACAACACCAGGTCGGCCATGACCATAGGTGCTTGGGCGTAGTCAAAGGTCAGCACGTTGGTGGCGTAGTCTTTTTTGCGGTAGCTGCGGTTCAGCGCTTGGCCTTCTTCGGCATCCACGATGCGCACCGTCATTTCGGCGTCGTGCGCCAAGGCGTGGCGAATGCAACGGTTCACAAACGCGCGGGGCAACGCGGCTTTGTGGCGCGCAACGTCGGGCATATCGCCAAATTGTAGGGTGAGGTCTAAGCTGGGGAGCGCCATAGGCTTATGCAGTTTTGCGTGAAGGGGCACCCGTGGTGGCGGTGCGTTGGGCGTCATACGCATCGACGATGCGGGCTACCAACGGATGGCGCACCACGTCGACGCTGGTGAAGCGGGTCACGGAAATGCCTTTGACGCGTTTGAGCACGCGTTCGGCGTCAATCAGTCCGCTGAGCTGCCCCTTGGGCAAGTCGATCTGGCTCACGTCTCCGGTGACCACCGCTTTGGCGCCAAAGCCAATGCGGGTCAGGAACATCTTCATTTGCTCGGGCGTGGTGTTCTGCGCTTCGTCCAAGATGACGAAGGCGTTGTTCAAGGTGCGGCCCCGCATGAAGGCCAGCGGTGCGATTTCAATGGCGTTGCGTTCAAACGCTTTTTGCACGCGGTCGAAGCCCATCAAGTCATACAAGGCGTCGTACAAGGGGCGCAAATACGGGTCTACTTTTTGGCCCAGGTCGCCGGGCAAGAAGCCGAGTTTTTCGCCGGCTTCCACCGCGGGGCGGGTCAACACAATGCGTTGCACGGCGCTGCGTTCCAGCGCATCCACAGCGCAGGCCACGGCCAAATAAGTTTTGCCAGTGCCGGCGGGGCCAATGCCAAAGCTGATGTCGTGGGCGGCAATGTTGTCGAGGTAGGCCGCTTGGTTGGGCGTGCGTGCGCGCAAGTCGGTGCGGCGGGTGGTGAGGGTGGGGGTGTCGTCCTCCATCGCGCTGTCGCCGGCCAGCATCAGTTGCACTTGCTCGGGGGGAATGGCGCGCGCCGCGCGTTCGTACAGGGCTTGCAACACCTCCATGGCACGGGTGGCTTTGGCCTTGTGCCCGTCCACTTTGAACTGCTCGTGACGGTGGGCGATTTTGACGTCCAAGGCCAATTCAATGGTGCGCAGATGTTCGTCGGTGGGGCCGCACAAATGCGCCAGACGGGTGTTGTTGTGCGGGGTGAAGGTGTGGCGAAGAATCAAGTCGATAATCTCTCAAAAGGTCCCCCAATGATAGGCAAGTTAACAGGCATCCTCAGTGAGAAAAATCCACCCCAAGTTTTGGTGGATTGCAATGGCGTGGGCTACGAAGTCGATGTGCCCATGAGCACGTTTTACAACCTGCCTGCCACCGGCGAACGCGTGTCGTTGCTCACGCATTTCGTGGTGCGTGAAGACGCGCAAATTTTGTATGGCTTTGGCACAGCAGAAGAGCGCGCCACCTTCCGTTTGTTGATCAAAATTTCAGGCGTGGGGCCGCGCACAGCGCTGGGCATCTTGAGTGGCATGGGGGCTGACGAGTTGGCACGTGCGGTGTCCGACCAAGAGGCGGGACGTTTGACCAAAGTGCCTGGCATCGGCAAGAAAACAGCCGAGCGTTTGTTGCTCGAACTCAAAGGCAAATTGGGTGCCGATTTGGGCCCCAGCACCTCAGCGGCTTCTGGCTCTCAAAACGATATCTTGCAAGCGCTGTTGGCCTTGGGGTACAGCGACAAAGAAGCCTCGGCAGCACTCAAGGCCTTGCCGGTCGATGTGGGTGTGAGTGAGGGCATCAAGCTGGCGCTGAAATCGTTGGCGAAATAAACATGAGCATTCAAACCGACGACTTCGCCCCCGCGCCCCGTGTGGTGTCTGCCGCCCCGGTGTCGCCCAACGAAGAGGCGATTGAACGCGCCTTGCGCCCCAAGCTGCTGCAAGAGTATGTGGGCCAAGCCAAAGTGCGCGAGCAGTTAGAAATTTTCATTGGCGCTGCCAAGAAGCGCAGCGAAGCTTTGGACCATGTGCTGTTGTTTGGCCCGCCCGGTTTGGGCAAGACCACGCTGTCACACATCATTGCCCAAGAGCTGGGCGTGAACCTGCGTTCCACCAGCGGCCCTGTGTTGGAAAAGCCCAAAGACTTGGCCGCGTTGCTGACCGGGCTTGAGAAAAACGATGTGTTGTTCATCGACGAAATCCACCGCTTGTCGCCCGTGGTTGAAGAGATTTTGTACCCCGCGTTAGAGGACTACCAAATCGACATCATGATCGGCGAAGGGCCGGCGGCCCGCAGCATCAAACTCGATTTGCAACCTTTCACCTTGGTGGGGGCCACCACCCGTGCCGGCATGTTGACCAACCCTTTGCGCGACCGCTTTGGCATCGTGTCGCGTTTGGAGTTTTACAGCCCCGAAGAATTGCAGCGCATCGTGGTGCGCAGCGCGGGGTTGCTGGACACGCCGATGGATGCCGAAGGTGGCTTTGAAATCGCGCGTCGTTCGCGCGGCACGCCCCGCATTGCCAACCGTTTGCTGCGCCGTGTGCGCGACTACGCCGATGTGAAGGGCAATGGCCGCATCACCGAAGACATCGCCAAGAAAGCCTTGGCCATGTTGGACGTCGATCCGCAAGGTTTCGATTTGATGGACCGCAAGTTGTTAGAGGCGGTGATTCACCGCTTCGATGGCGGCCCTGTGGGGCTCGACAACATTGCGGCCAGCATCGGTGAAGAGCGCGACACGATCGAAGACGTGATTGAGCCGTACCTGATTCAGCAAGGCTACTTGCAGCGCACCCCACGCGGTCGCATGGCCACGGTGGCTGCGTACCGCCATTTGGGTGTGACGCCACCAAAGTCGGCTGCAGATTTGTTCGACGCTGACGGAAACTAAGCGCTGGTTTCGTCGCGCGGTGCGTCATGCGCATCGTCAAAGTGCGACACGTCGCCCCAACCCACCAAGCTCAAGCCCTGTGGCGTCCACAGCAACCGGTTGATGGCCGCATTGCCCAAGTGCCAGGTGCGTGGCGTTTGCGTGGATTGGCCGGTGGCCAAACGGTACAACGCATCCATCACGCCGCCGTGGGCAACCA
>JBPCSU010000139.1:0-10800 GCA_051006815.1 Limnohabitans sp. | reverse complement strand
TTGGTGGATCGACGCGACGCTTAAGTCGCTGGATCCGCTTGATCCGCGTTACTTCTTGGCGACCTTGGTGTCGCCTTTTCCTTTTTTGCCGGAGCCTTTGCCGTCTTTGGTGACCAGCTTGCTGCCTTTGGCATGCTTGCCACCTTTGGCAGCGGCTTTGCGTTTGGCCACGGCTTCGGGAGACAAATCAAGCTTGCCGTTGTCCGCCACTTGGGCCGTCACGTCACCCAGCATGTTGGCGGTGCGCGGCACTAGCAGGGCGGAACCGGCTTTGATCAGCATGCGTGGTGGAATGTTGTTGATGGCGCGGAAGTCGGCCTCACTCATGTTCACGCGTTTGGCGGCATCAGCCACTTTCATGGTGCTGGGTGCGATCCATGCTGTCCAGCTGGCCATGCGGGCCAGGGTCGAGGCTTCGTAGTTGCGCTGAAAGACTTCGGCGTTGTCCCACGGCAGCAAGATGTTGGGCGAGCCCGCTGCCAGCAGCACAGGGCGGTGCGCAGAGGGATTCAGGGCTTTGAACAGGTCCAATGGCACTTCGGCCAGCTTGGCGGCCACGGTCACATCCATGTCGCGTGGCAGAGGCACGCTGTGGAAATAGGGGTGGTTGGGAATGCTAGGCAGCACCACGCTGTACATGGGTGGGTTGCCCACAATGTTTTTCATGGCCTGGAGCTTGGGCACGTACATGCGTGTTTCCATGGGCATGTTCAAGTCGGCGTAGGTGGTGGGCAACCCTGCGCGTTTGTTGCGCGCAATGGCTTTGCCCACATTCCCTTCGCCCCAGTTGTAGGCAGCCAAGGCTAAGTGCCAATCGCCAAACATTTTGTGCAGGCGCTCCAAGTAGTCCAGCGCGGCACGGGTGGAGGCTTGCACATCGCGGCGGTCGTCACGGAATGCGTTTTGTTTCAAGTCAAAGCTTTTGCCGGTGGCGGGCATGAATTGCCACATGCCGCTGGCTCGCGCGCTGGAAACGGCTTGGGGGTTGAACGCGCTTTCAATGAAGGGCAGCAGCGCCAACTCGGTCGGCATCTTGCGCGCTTCCAACTCTTCGACGATGTGAAACAGGTATTTGCTGGAGCGTTCGCTCATGCGTTGCAGGTAGTCGGGCTTGCTGGCATACCACTGGGTGCGGTCGTTGACCAAGTCGCTTTCTAGATCGGGCATTTGATAGCCCTTGCGGATGCGTTCCCACAAATCGTTGGGCAAGCTGAGTGTGGCAATGCCTTCGCGTTTCACGCTGCCTTTGGCAATGGGGCTGAGGCCCCCTTGGGGTTGTTGCTCAGGCAGGTTGGCGCAGCCCGTGAGCAGGGCCAGACTGAAGCTGAAAACGGTGAGCAAAAATCTCATTTGAAATCGTTCTTCCATTCGCGAAGGGCTGCAAACACAGCCACGTCGTCGTTTTGTTCGGTTGCTGAAAGTCCAGCATGGTGTGCCACGGCTTGTCGCACGTCCGGGTGTCTTGCCCGCAAAAACGGGTTGATTTGCAATTCATTGCCCAGCTGGGCGGGCAAGGTGGGCTTGCCTTCGGCGCGCAGTTGTTGGCACTGTGCCGTGTAGGCTTGCAACGCAGTGTTGCGGGGCTCGACGGCGCATGCGAATCGCAAGTTGGAGAGAGTGTACTCGTGGGCGCTGCACACCCGGGTGTCCGAGGGCAGGGCGGCCAAGCGGTCCATCGAGGCCAGCATTTGGGCCGGTGTGCCTTCAAAAATTCGACCGCAACCGCCGGAGAACAAGGTGTCGCCGCAAAAGAGCACCGGCGACTGGGGGGCATGGGGAAGCACGTAAGCCACATGGCCAGCGGTGTGGCCAGGTACATCGAGGACAGCCACGGTTTGACCCAGCAGTTCCAACACGTCCCCTTGCATGACGGAGGTGAAGGGGGTGGGCAAGTCCTCTCGTGCAGGGCCAAAGACCTGTGCCCCTGTCACCTCGTGCAACTGACGCACGCCGCCCACATGGTCGGCATGGTGGTGGGTGACTAGAATCGCGGTCAATGTCAGCTCTTGTGCGGCCAGGGCTTGCAACACCGGTTCGGCGTCGCCCGGGTCGACGACTACGGCCAGTGGGCCTTGTTGCCACAACCACAGGTAGTTGTCGGAGAACGCGGGCAGTGCCATCAGCTTCATGTCATTCACACCTCTAAAAACCGATAGTTTGCCTGACTGGCTGGCGTCACCTGCCGGACAGTACTTGCGCGCCTGGGAACAAACCTATTTGGACCGGGCGGTGGCGGATGTGTTTGGCTTTCACGCCCTGCAACTGGGTTTCCCGGTGCTGGATGCATTGCAAGCCAACCGCATGCCCCATCGCTGGCTGGGCTGCGACACGCACCCCGAGCCCTGGCCTTTGGGGCGTGAGGTGTTGCTCACCAATTACGAGGCCTTGCCCTTTCCCGATGCCAGTTTGGATTTGCTGGTCTTGCCCCATACCTTGGAGTTGAGCTATGACCCACATGCCACGCTGCGCGAGGTCGAGCGGGTGCTGGTGCCTGAAGGGCGCGTGGTGATTTGTGGCTTCAACCCCAACAGCTTGTGGGGGCTGAGCAAAAGCTGCAAGCGCAGCTTTCCAGAGGTGGGTGACTTCATTGGTCAAGGCCGCTTGCGTGACTGGCTGCGTTTGCTGAGTTTTGAGGTGGAGTCCACCAGTTTTGGGTGTTACCGCCCCAACGCCAAGTCCGAGCGTTGGCTGCAGCGTTGGGACTGGATGGACACCGTGGGGGTACGTTGGTGGCCCATTTTTGGCGCGGTCTATGGGTTGGTGGCCGTCAAGCGCGTACGTGGCATGCAACTCATGTCTCCGGCATTCAAGCGTGCCGTCAAAGGGCGTGCTGCGGTGGTGACCACGGTGTCTCATACGGCGTCGAACACCTCGACCCGCATCACAAAGGAATAGTCATGAAGACGGTTGAGATTTACACCGACGGTGCATGCAAAGGCAATCCAGGCCCAGGCGGGTGGGGCGTGTTGTTGCGCTCCGCGTCGGGACAAGAAAAAGAGCTGTTTGGTGGTGAGTTAGAAACCACCAACAACCGCATGGAGTTGATGGCCGTGATTGAGGCTTTGCGAGCGCTGAAACGTCCTTGCCAGGTGGCGTTGTATTTGGACAGCGAGTACGTGCGCAAAGGCATCACCGAGTGGATTCACGGGTGGAAGGCCCGCAACTGGCGCACAGCGGCAAAGCAACCCGTGAAAAACGCGGATCTGTGGCAACAGCTGGATGTGCTGACGCACCAAGGTGATCACGACATCGTTTGGCACTGGGTCAAAGGCCATGCCGGTCATGTCGACAACGAACGGGCGGATGGCTTGGCTAACCGAGGTGTGGAATTGGCCCTGTCGAGTCGGTGACAGCCCTTGTGAAGCTTCTGTAAATCAGCGCGGAATCCGGGGCGCCGCTGCTACATTTCAGGGCTGGTTTAAAGACAACTCAAAGAATCTATTTCATGGCCTCAAAAAAGATGTATTCCGTTGTGGCAGTTGTGGGCATTGTGGGTGCCTCAACGCTGGCTTGGTGGTTGCAAGCACCCAAGACAGAAGTCAACGCTGCGGCGGGCGCCAGACCCCTGGGGGTTGAGGTGACCAAGGTGCAACGCCAAACCCTGCGCGATGACGCGGAGGCCGTGGGTACCTTGCGCTCTTTTCAAAACGTGATGCTGCGCCCCGAAGTGGCGGGTCGTATTTTGTCGCTGGGCTTCGCCGATGGCGCGCGTGTGCGTGCCGGGCAAGTGCTGGTGCAGTTGGACGACACCTTGCAACGCGCTGAGGTTCAACAGTCGCTGGCACAAATGTCGGTGGCACGGGCCAATCACAAGCGCAACCAAGAGCTGGTGGCGCAAAACTTCATCGCCCAACGTGCGTTGGACGAAAGTGCGGCCGCCTTGCAAGTGGCAGATGCGCAGCTGGGTTTGTCATGCGCGCGTTTGGAGCGCATGCGTTTGATTGCCCCGTTCAACGGTGTGGTCGGTATTCGCAACATCAACGTGGGCGACTACGTGAAAGATGGCGCAGATTTGATCAACCTCGAAAACATTGGCAGCCTGTATGTGGACTACCGTTTGCCCGAACGGTTCCAAACCAAGGTGAGCCCCGGTCAAGTGGTGGAAGTCAAGTTGGATGCCTTCACGGGGCGTTTGTTCAAAGCCAAGGTGGAGGCCGTTGACCCGTTGATTGATGCCAACGGTCGCTCCATTGGGATTCGTGCGGTGTTGGCCAATGGCCCCGGTGAACCCATTCCCACTGGCGGTCGTAAGCCCGATGCACAGCCTGCCAATGCCGCTGCGTCGGCCGCTTCTGCGCCTGTGGCAGCCGCTAAACCCGCAGCATCTGCCGCCTCAGCGGCTTCATCACCTGCTTCTGCCGCATCGGCTGCACGGCCTGCTGCGCCAGTGCTTGCCCCTGCATTGCGTGCGGTGGCGTTGCCTTCGCCACAAAGCCTCGGCTGCCCCAGCAATATGTTTGACCGCACGCGGGTTGCGGTTGCGGAGTCAGCAGGCGGGCCTTTGCGCCCCGGCATGTTTGCGCGCGTGACGGCCGTGTTCGCGGTGAAGCCCAATGCTTTGGTGGTTCCAGAAGAAGCGATCGTGCCTCAGGGCGGCAAACAATTTGTGATCAAAGGCGTGGCACCAGAAGATTTGCCTGCGCCCGCAGCCAGTGCTGCGGCGAGTGCGCCTGCGTTGCCCCCAGACACCAAGCTGGTGTCGCAACGGGTCGAGGTGAAGTTGGGCATTCGTCGAGCTGGGATGGTTGAAATCACCGAGGGTGTGGCCGAGGGCGATACCGTGGTGGTGGCGGGTCAACAGCGTTTGCAAAAAGACGGTTCACCGTTGCGCATTGTTGAACTAGGCCGAGGCCCAGCTGCTGCGTCTGCCGCTGCTTCGGGTGCATCGTCAGGTGCATCAGGTGCCGGTTCAACAGCCAGCGGTGCTGCAGCTGCTCCAGCCTCTGCGGCCAGTCGCTGAACGCACAACCGAACGTAAAGAACTGACATGCAGTTGCCTGAGATATCCATTCGTCGTCCGGTGTTTGCCACCGTGCTGTCGCTGCTCATCGTGTTGGTGGGGGTGGTGTCGTTCACCCGCTTGAACGTGCGTGAGTACCCCAAGATCGACAACCCCGTGGTGACCGTCGAGACCAAGTACACCGGGGCGTCCAGTGCCGTGGTGGAGTCGCAAGTGACCAAGGTGTTGGAAGACTCACTCTCGGGCATCGAGGGCGTGGACGTGATCACCTCGATCAGCCGTCAAGAGCAGAGCCAAATCACCGTCAACTTTGTGTTGTCGCGCGACGCAGACTCGGCCGCAGCTGACGTACGAGACAAAGTCAGCCGGGTGCGCCAGCGCTTACCCCAAGGCATCGATGAACCCGTGATCGCCAAGGTGGAGGCTGATGCGTTTCCTGTCATTTGGCTGTCTTTCACGGCCGACACGCTCAATGTGTTGCAGCTGACCGATTACGCCAACCGCATTGCCAAGCCCATGTTGCAAACGGCGCCTGGCGCATCCGATGTGCGGGTGTACGGCGAGCGCAAATACGCCATGCGCATTTGGCTAGACCCCGACCGCTTGGCAGCCTACAAATTGACCACGCAAGATGTGGAAGACGCGTTGCGTCGCTCGAACGTGGAAGTGCCTGCTGGGCGCATTGAAAGCAAGCTGCGTGAGTTCAACGTCACCGCCGCCACCGATCTGCAAACCCCCCATGAGTTCAGACAAGTCGTCATCAAGGCGGTGAACGGTATTCAGGTGCGCATTGGCGATGTCGCACGTGTGGAGCAGGGGCCGCAATCAGAGCGCACCTCGACACGCTTGAATGGCAAAGAAGCGATCACCTTGGGCGTGATTCGCAATGCCACAGCCAACCCGCTCGACTTGAGTGCGGCTGTGCGCAACATGATTCCCAAAATCAAAGAGAACTTGCCACCGGGCGTTGAGATTGAAGTGGCCAACGACAACTCGGTCTTCATCGACCGCTCAATCAAGGCGGTGTACCAAACCATTTTGGAAGCGGCCATTTTGGTGGCCTTGGTGATCTTTGTGTTCTTGCGCACCTTGCGTGCGTCCATCATCCCGCTGGTCACCATTCCGGTGTGTTTGATCGGTACCTTTGCCTTGATGGCCATGTTTGGCTTCACCGTCAACACGCTCACCATGCTGGCGTTGGTGCTGGCCATTGGTCTGGTGGTGGACGATGCGATCGTGGTGTTAGAGAACATTTACCGTCACATCGAAGACGGCATGTCACCGTTTCATGCGGCCATCCGTGGCGCCAAAGAAGTGGGCTTTGCCGTGGTGGCCATGACCATGACGCTGGCTGCGGTGTATGCGCCCTTGGCATTCACGCCGGGTCGTACAGGCAAGCTGTTCACCGAGTTCGCTTTGGCTTTGGCGGGTTCAGTGATCGTGTCGGGCTTTGTGGCGCTGACCTTGACACCCATGATGTGCTCCATCATGCTCAAGCACAACCACAACCCCAGTTGGTTTGACCGCAACATGGAGCACCAGCTGCAACGCATTTCTAACGCCTATGGCCGCTTACTGCAGTGGACGTTGTCGCGCGGTGTGGTGTTTGGTCGCGACATGTCGCGCCGCTGGTTGGTGGTAGGGGTGATGGTGCTGGCCGGCATTGGCACATGGACCTTGCTGAAAACCACCAAGAGCGAATTGGCGCCACTCGAAGACCGTGGCGTGATCTTGACCGTCATCAACGGCCCCGATGGCGCGACCATGGACTACACCAACCGCTACACCTTGGCCCTCGAAAAAATGGCCGACAAATACACCGAGTTCGACCGCATCTTCACGGTGGCAGGTAACCCCACGGTGGCGCAAGGCAACGTGTTTTACCGTGCGCGCCCTTGGGAAGATCGCAAGAAGAGCACGTTGGAGATTGCCCGTGAAATGACGCCTGCGGTGTCCGGTTTGCCGGGGGTCACAGCGTTTCCCATCACGCCGCCCTCGTTGGGCCAACCGTTCCGCGAACGCCCGTTGAACTTCGTGATCTTGACGTCAGACAGTTACCAAAACTTGGCGCAAGTGGTGCGTAGCTTTCAAGAGGAAATTGCCAAGAACCCCGGCATCGTGAGTGTGGACACCGACCTGCGGTTGAACAAACCGGAAATCAACATGGAAGTGGACCGCGAGCGTGCCGCCGACATGGGGGTGCCAGTGGACCAAATTGCGCGTGCGGTTGAAACCATGATGGGCGGCCGCCAAGTGACACGCTACAAACGTGAAGGCGACCAGTACGACGTGATTGTGCAAACCGCCCCCACCGGACGCGACACGCCCGATGACATTGACCGTGTGTTTGTGCGTGGCCGTGGCGATGCCATGATTCCGCTGTCCGCCTTGGTCAAGATCAAAGAGGTGGTGGTGCCACGTGAGTTGAACCACTTCAGCCAACGCCGCAGCGCCTCGATCAGTGCCAACTTGGCGCCCACCTATTCCTTGGGTGAGGCCATCACCTTCATGAATGCCACCGCACAGAAAGTGTTGAAGCCTGGTTACTCGACCGACTTGAACGGCACCTCGCGTGAGTTTGTCAAATCCTCAGGTTCGCTGGTGATTGTGTTTGTGCTCGCCTTGCTGTTTATCTTCTTGGTGTTGTCGGCGCAATTTGAGAGTTTTGTCGACCCGTTGGTCATCATGTTGTCTGTGCCGTTGTCGATGGTGGGCGCTTTGCTGGCGCTGCAGTTCAGCGGCGGGACACTGAATGTGTTCAGTCAAATTGGCTTGATCACACTGGTGGGCTTGATCACCAAGCACGGCATTTTGATTGTCGAGTTTGCCAACCAACTGCGTGAAGAAGGCATGGAGTTGTTTGCAGCTGTTACCCAATCTGCCACCTTGCGTTTGCGCCCGATTTTGATGACCACAGGGGCGATGGTGCTGGGTGCCATTCCTTTGGCTTTGGCGAGTGGTGCAGGGGCAGAGAGCCGCAAGCAAATTGGTTGGGTGATTGTGGGGGGCATGAGCTTGGGCACCTTGCTCACCATCTTTGTGGTGCCCACCATGTACACCTTGTTTGCTCGCAACCGCGTGCCAGGTGCCATCACCATCCGCCACGAGGACGAAGACGTGGGCGCTTGACGCCCGCATTTCGCCAGGCGCTTAAATCGCGCCTTCAAACATCATCACGTCCACCATGTCGCCCACGGCGACGTTGCCTTGGGCGTGATGCAATACGATCAGGCCGTTGCCTTGCACCATTGAGCTGAGCACGCCCGAACCTTGGTTGCCCGTGGTGCGCACGTGCAGCGCGCCATCGGCGGTTCGACTGACAAACCCGCGTTGGTATTCGGTACGGCCCGATTTTTTGCGCAACGGCTCCATGCATTGCGCGCGGAGCAAGGGAGGCGGTGTTGCACTGCTGCCCATCATGCGCAAGAGCGCTGGCCGCACAAACGCCAAGAAGGTGACCATCACGGCCACCGGGTTGCCAGGCAGGCCGAACAACACCGACTTGCCAATACGGCCTACTGCCATGGGGCGCCCCGGGCGCATGGCGATTTTCCAAAACACGACATCACCCAATTTTTTCATCATGGCTTTGGTGAAGTCGGCTTCGCCCACGCTCACACCGCCGCTGGTGATGATGGCGTCAGCGTTTTGCGCGGCTTGGGCGAAGGCGGTTTCCAGCAAGGCGGGGTCGTCGCGCACCACGCCCATGTCTATCACCTCACACCCGAGACGTGTGAGTAAGCCAAAAACGGTGTAGCGGTTGCTGTCAAACACCGCGCCTTCGCGAGGCGCGTCACCCAAGCTCATCACTTCATCGCCCGTGGAGAAATAGGCCACGCGCAAGCGGCGGTGCACGCGCACATCCGGTAGGCCTAGGCTGGCAACCAAGCCCAACGCAGCGGGGGTGAGGTGTTGACCCGCTTGGAGCGCGGGTTGGCCTTGCATCAGGTCTTCACCTGCCAAGCGGCGGTTGTCGCCGGCTTTCAACAGGTTGGGGGGCAGGGTGACGGTGGTCACATCGTGCGCACTGTGGACCTCGGTGAACTCTTGCGGGACCACGGTGTCTAAGCCGTCGGGCAGGATGGCGCCCGTCATGATCTTCAGGCACTCGCCGGTGTTGACTTTGCCTTGCCAGGCTTTGCCAGCCAGTGCGGTGCCCACCACGCGTAGCGTCAGGGGTTGGTCGGCTTGCAGTTGTGAGGCATCGAATGCAAACCCGTCCATGGCCGAGTTGTTGTGAGCCGGCACACTGATGGGGGAAATCACGTCTTGGGCCAACACCCGACCCAGGGCCTCCATCAAAAATACGTCTTGCGATTCAGCCAACGAGAGAGGTTGCACGAGCTCAGCTAAAAACGCGTTGACTTGGTCCACGCTCAAGGCTTGGGGGTCGTAGCCTTGCAGGGCAGCGGCGATGTCGTCAATGCTTTTCATGGGGCAGCGTTTTCAAGGGCTTGGAGTTCGGTCAAGGTGTTGACGTTGGCGAAAGCCAACGGGTCATCACTTGGTGCATCAAAGGGCACGACCACCGTTTTGTGTTGGGCTGTCCACGCATCAATCTTGCGTCCGCCGCCGTGCATGAATTTGACGAGGCTTTCGGAGAGTTCGAGCTTCAGCAAACAAAACACAGGTTGGGTGCGCACTTCCGTGCTGCCATCCGCTTTGGTTTCGGGGTCCGCAGCCATGGCGATCTCAGCGTTCTCACGCGCCAAAGCTGCTGCCAAGCGCTCGGCCAAGTCGAGGGGAAGGCGGGGGGTGTCGCAGGGCACCGTCAACACATAGGGAGTTTCGGCGCGCTCCAGCCCCACCAGAAAGCCCGACAAGGGCCCGGCAAAGTCGGCGGAGGCATCGGGCCACACGGCTGCACCAAAGGATTCGTAGGCTGACAAATTGCGGTTGGCATTGACCATCACACTTTCCACTTGCGGCCCTAGGCGCATGAGCGTGTGCAGGGCCAGCGGGATGCCGTTGAAGTTTTGCAGGCCTTTGTCTACGCCGCCCATGCGGCTGCCACGGCCACCGGCCAAGATGAGGCCGGTGATGTCTTGAGGGGAAATGCTTGAGGTCATGTGATGTGGGGGTTAACCGCCGATGTAGCTCATTTCGACGCGACGGCTGGGGGCTGCTGAATCCGCAGGCAAGGAGGCTCGCAGCTCGGAGTAACGGTCGTCGCGGTGGTGCCAAATATGGCCAATGGCCGAGGCGATGTCAGCGTCCGACGCGTGGCCTTGGCGCATGAGGTGGCGCAAGTCGTAGCCCTGTGTGGCAAATAAACACAGGTAGAGCTTGCCTTCGGTCGAGAGACGGGCGCGGTTGCAGTCGCGGCAGAAGGCTTGGGTCACGCTGCTGATGACACCCACCTCACCCAAAGCCGGGTCAAATTCACCCGCCGCATTGGCATAGCCCCAGCGCTGCGCTGTTTCACCAGGCGCGGTGGCGTCGAGCGGGACGAGCGGAAATTCTTGCTGAATGTGCTGAATCACCTCGGCAGAGGGCAGCACCTCGTCCATGCACCAGCCGTTGGTGGCACCGACATCCATGTATTCAATGAAGCGCAGCGTGATACCGCTGCCTCGGAAGTGGCGCGCCATGGGCAAGATTTGATCGACGTTGGTGGTGCGCTTGACGACCATGTTGACTTTGAGTCCGGTCAAGCGCCCTTGGGCATCGCGTCCTAAGCCCGCTTCCTTGGCGGCGGCAATGCCGTCCAACACATCGGCGACGGGGAAGTCCACATCGTTCATGGCGCGGAACACCGTGTCGTCCAAGCCATCTAGGCTGACAGTCACGCGGTTGAGACCGGCTTCTTTCAGTGCCTTGGCTTTGCGTGCCAGCAAAGA
>JBPCSU010000138.1:0-14769 GCA_051006815.1 Limnohabitans sp. | reverse complement strand
GCCCATCTTGTTCCATTTGTTAGACCATGTGGCCGTGGTTCAAGACCAGCACTTCATGCTGCAAAAAGAAGTGATTGACCGCATGGTGGCCAAGCCCAGCACCAGCGACTACGGGCGTTTGAGTGTGATGCTGCAATGGCGCTACGACATGGAAGACGTGTTGTTCGTGCCGCCTGAGTCGTTTGACCCGCCGCCCCGCGTCGACAGCGCCGTGGTGCGCATGGTGCCTCTGGCGCAACCGCCACAAATTGACGTCAAGCTGATGGAGGGCATGGTGCAAGTGGCCTTCAGCCAACGCCGCAAACTGCTGCGCCACACACTCGGCAAGTGGTTGGAAGCGCGAAATTTTGCGGGCACATTTGACGTGCAACGCCGCGCCGAAGAAGTCCCCGTGTCTGACTATGTGGCGCTGGTGCAAAGCCTTTGAGGCGTTCTAGCAAGCACGCAATAAAAAACCCGTCTGCAGTGACCTGCGACGGGTTTTTCTTTGGGGCCCTACCGCATGAAGCGGTAGGCGCCTTACGCGGCGGTTTGCCAGTAGCCTGCGTTGAAGGGGCTGCTCATGCGCAAGGCCATGGGAGAGACATCGACCAATTTGTCGGTTGGCATTTTTTCGCCTTCTTCCAACAGGTCGATGCCTTCGGGCGACACGCCGGCTTTTTCTGCTGAGGGCGCGCGCGCCACCGAGAAGGAGTAGAAGCAACGGAAAGGCACTTTGCGGTCAGACCAGTAGTCAGAGGCTTCGCGGAAGATGTCCAACAGCTGTTCGCGGGCTTCTTTGTCAAACTTCGCATGGGCGGGAATGTGCTCCAACACCACGATGAAGCCTGGCTGAGGGCCTGACTTGTGCAGCGGGTCAGTCATGCCATCGTACAAGGAGTCAAAGTTTTTGCTGGCTTGCGCCGACAAATTGAACTCTTTGGAAATGAAGTCCAAGATGTCTTGCTTGCTCTGGGTTTGGGCCAGGTTGACGTACAAGAAGTGGTGGCCAAGGCTTTTGGCAGCTTCTTGCAAATCAGGCACGCGGAAAGCGCGAATGGACTGAACGATATTGGTTTTGACGGTACGCAATGGCATGGGAATCGCCGTTTCTGAGCTGGATAAATTCGTGTGATCTTCGGGTTAACCCGAAAATTGAAAGCGCAAGTGTCTTCGAATCGCCACAAAAAAGCAAGGGCTCCGCCATTTCTGGGGAGCCCTTGAAGGGTTATTTAACCGAAAATGGTTAAATATTTAAGCGAAAGCGCTTTTAGCGCACCGCGCTGGCGTCTGCCACGGTCAAGGCCGTCATGTTCACGATACGGCGCACCGTGGTGCTGGCCGTCAAGATGTGCACCGGCTTGGCCGCACCCAACAACACGGGGCCAATGGCGATGTTGCCGCCAGCCGCTGTTTTGAGCAGGTTGTAGGCGATGTTGGCAGAGTCCAAATTGGGCAAAACCAGCAAATTGGCGTCGCCAATCAGGGTCGTGTCTGGCATTTGGCGGGCGCGTGCATGGCCATCCAAGGCCGCATCGCCGTGCATTTCGCCATCCACCTCCAGCCATGGCGCTTTCTTGCGCACCAAGGCCAGCGTTTCGCGCATCTTCAAAGCCGAAGGTTGGTCGCTGCTGCCGAAGTTGGAGTGCGACAACAACGCGGCTTTGGGTTGGATACCAAAACGACGCATCTCTTCAGCGGCCATGACGGTGATTTCGGCCAACTGCTCGGCCGTCGGGTCATAGTTGATGTGGGTGTCCACCAGGAACACTTGGCGGTCTGGCAACAACAACCCGTTCATGGCGGCATAGGTGCTGACGCCTGGGCGGTTGCCGATGACTTGGTTCACATAGTTCAAGTGGGTCAGCGGGGTGCTCCAGGTGCCGCAGATCAAACCGTCCACCTCGCCTTTGTGCAGCATCATGGTGCCGATCAAAGACAAACGGCGACGCATGTCGATCTTGGCCAGCTGCTCGGTCACGCCCTTGCGAGCGGTCATCTTGTAATAGGTTTGCCAGAAGTCGCGATAGCGGTGGTCTTGCTCGACGTTGACCACCTCATAGTCCACGCCTTCTTTGAGGCGCAAGCCAAACTTCTCGATGCGCTGCGCTATGACGGCAGGACGGCCAATCAGCGTGGGCTTGGCCAAGCGCTCGTCAACCACGATTTGCACGGCACGCAACACGCGTTCTTCTTCGCCCTCGGCGTAACACACGCGTTTTTTGCTGGCACGTTTGGCGGCGGCATAAATCGGTTTCATGATCGAACCCGAGGCATAAACGAAACCTTGCAGCTTCTCGATGTAGGCCTCCATGTCCTGAATCGGACGCGTGGCCACGCCGCTGTCGGCCGCGGCTTTGGCCACGGCAGGGGCGATCTTCATCATCAAACGGGGATCGAACGGCTTGGGGATGAGGTACTCGGGGCCAAAGGCCAAGGTCTCGCCCGCATACGCAGCGGCCACCACTTCGCTTTGCTCGGCTTGTGCCAATTCGGCGATGGCATAAACAGCGGCAATCTCCATCTCGTCGGTGATGGTGGAGGCACCGGCATCCAAGGCGCCGCGGAAGATGTAGGGGAAGCACAGCACGTTGTTCACTTGGTTGTGATAGTCGCTGCGGCCGGTGGCGATGATGGCATCGTTGCGCACGGCCTTCACGTCTTCGGGTGTGATTTCAGGGTTGGGGTTGGCCAAGGCCATGATGATGGGCTTGGCCGCCATCTTCTTGACCATGTCTTGCTTGAGCACCCCACCCGCCGACAGACCCAAGAACACATCAGCGCCATCGATCACGTCTGACAAGGTGCGTGCAGAGGTCTTTTGTGCAAATTGAATCTTGTCTTCGTCCATCAACTCGGTGCGGCCTTCGTAGACCACGCCTGCCAAGTCAGTGACAAAAATGTTCTCGCGTGGCATGCCCATTTTGAGCAGCAAGTTCAAGCACGCCAAGGCCGCCGCACCTGCGCCGGAGGTCACCAGCTTCACTTTTTTGAGGTCTTTGCCCGCGACCTTGAGGCCGTTCAAGATCGCGGCACCCACGGTGATGGCGGTGCCATGTTGGTCGTCATGAAAGACTGGAATCTTCATGCGCTCGCGCAACTTGCGCTCAACGTAGAAGCAGTCGGGGGCCTTGATGTCTTCGAGGTTGATGCCACCAAAAGTGGGTTCCAAAGACGCAATGATGTCGACCAATTTGTCGAGGTTCTTCTCGTCAATTTCTAAGTCGAACACATCGATGCCGGCAAACTTCTTGAACAGAACGCCCTTGCCCTCCATCACCGGCTTGGAAGCCAAAGGACCAATGTCGCCCAAGCCCAGCACGGCCGTGCCGTTGGAGATCACGGCCACCAAATTGCCGCGGCTGGTGTATTTGAAAGCGGCGTTCGGGTCTTTGACAATTTCTTCACAAGGCGCGGCAACACCCGGTGAGTAAGCCAACGCCAAATCGTGTTGGTTGACCAATTGCTTGGTGGCTTGAATCGCCACTTTGCCGGGGGTGGGGAACTCGTGGTATTCGAGTGCTGCGCGACGCAATTCAGCGCGGGCTTCGGCGCTGTTGTGTGAGGGGGTTGAGCTCAATGACATCTCCTGTAATTGCGGATGGCCGTGCGCGGTGTGCCTACGCCGACCCCTGCTTGTGAATTCATTTTAGGCGTGGCAATTCACGCTTTCATGCGTGGATGTGCTTACTGAAGTTGCAATGGTTTTTACTTCTTCGCAAAAGCGAACTTAAGCTCGCATCAAAACTTCGATCTCTTCAGCCATCACCGGCACGCCGCGTGTGATCAATTCACACCCGTTCGCGGTGACGATGGCGTCGTCTTCGATGCGAATGCCCATGTTCCAAAACGCTTCGGGCACATCGGCCGCAGGACGCACATACAAGCCCGGCTCAATCGTCAACACCATGCCCTCGCGCAAGATACGGCTGGGGCGGTTGACAAGGGTCTCGCCAGAGAGCGGGTCTTTGCGTGTGCTGGTTTGGCCCAGCTCTGAGGGCTCCACATAGCTACCGCAGTCGTGCACATCCATGCCCAGCCAATGACCGGTGCGGTGCATGTAAAACGGAAAGTAGGCACGCTTTTCAATCACGTCCTGCGCGCTGCCATGCTTGTCTTTGTTCAGCAAACCCAGGTCCAACAAACCTTGCGCCAACACCTGAACGGTGGCGTCATGCGGATCGGTGAAACGCGCGCCCGCACGGGTGGCGGCCACAGCGGCGTCTTGGCTGGCCAAGACCAAGTTGTACAAATCACGCTGCGGCCCCGTGAACTGGCCGTTAGCGGGGAAGGTACGGGTGATGTCCGAGGCGTAGCCGTCCAGCTCGCAGCCCGCATCGATCAACACCAACTCGCCGTCGCGCACGGGTGCCGCATCGGCACGGTAATGCAAGACACAGGCATTCGCACCGGCAGCCACGATGGACGTGTAGGCCGGGAACTGCGAACCGTGCAAACGGAACTCATGCAACAACTCGGCATCCAAGTGGTACTCACGCACGTCTTGGCCTGCGCGCAACATGCGCGCCGAGGTTTGCATGGCACGGATGTGCGCACGCGCACTGATGGCGCTGGCGCGACGCATGACGTCTTGTTCATGCGCATCTTTGATCAAGCGCATTTCGTCTAAGGGGCCACACACATCGCGCTGCTGTGCGGGACACAAGGCACCGAAACGCACACGCGCACGCACGGCGTTTAGCCAGCCATCCACGCGGGTTTCTAAGCCCTTGTGGGTGGCGAAGGGGTACCACACGGTGTGTTGGTTTTCGAGCAGCTTGGGCAACTGTTGGTCAAGCTCCGTCACCGAAAAAGCCGCTTGAACGCCCAGCGTTTCCACCGCAGCTTCAGGCCCTAAACGGTAACCATCCCAAATTTCGCGCTCTATGTCTTTGGGTTGGCAAAACAAAGTGCTACGCCCTGTGGCCTCGATCACCAACCAAGCGTTGGGTTCGGTAAAGCCGGTGAGGTAGTAGAAGTAGCTGTCATGACGGTAGGGGAAGTCACTGTCGCGGTTACGCGCACGCTCAGGCGCCGTGGGGATGATGGCCACGCCCGCGTTGCCGCCGTCCGTCACCAGTTGTGCGGCCAATTGCGCACGACGCTGCGCGTACAAAGATGCAGGGGCTTGGGTCATGGTCAGGTCAATCCAGAAAAAGAAGGCGTGGGAGACGCGGCGTTCAGCTCGGCCAAGCGCTCGGGCGTGCCCACGTCGGTCCAGGCCCCCGTGTACAGCGAAGCCGTGACCGCGCCATTGTCCATGGCTGCACGCAGCATTGCGGCCAAAGGGGCTTTGATGCCTTGGGGATTGCCTGCGGGAATGTCACACCAATTGGCCTCAAAAAACGCGCGCTTGTAGAGCGCCACCGTGCTGAAGGTGTAGCGCGGCGGTTCGTGTGCCGCAGGCGTGACGCCCGGCGGCAACTTGGGCAAATTCAAGGCGTGGCCGTCCTCGGACAACCCAAAATCACCCGTGGGGTTATGCGCCGGATTGGGCACTAACCACAGGTGGGCCAACGCGGTACTGGCTGTGAAGTGCGCGTACGCCTGCGCCGAAAACACAAAGTCGGGCGCAAACACATCGCCAGCCGTCACCCAAAACACCTCGGCCAACCGGGGCAAGGCGCGCACAATACCGCCCGCAGTTTCAAGGGCGCCGCCAAAGTCCAGCCCTTCTGGTGAGTAGTGCAAGTGCATGGGGGGTTGGTCGGGCGTTTGAAAAACGTCACCGAATTGCGCTGGAATTTGCTCGCCCAACCAAGCCGTGTTGATCATCAAATGCGTCACACCCCCACGCTGCAGGCCCTGCATGGCCCATTGCATCAAGGGCTGGCCCTGCACCGGCAGCAAAGGCTTGGGATGCGCATCTGTCAACGGCCGCATGCGCTCGCCTCGACCCGCGGCCAGCAGCAAGGCGGTTGCCGGCGGATGGGAGGCGGCAGAAAAAGGGCTTTTTGTCATCGACACGCAGTGTAGCCAGCACGCCGTCACCGCGTCGCTGGCCGGTCAGTCTTGGGTAGGCCGGCTCGCTAAAATATTGGTTTTCCCTAATCACCCCACCGGAGTCGCCTGACATGGCAAACACCCAACAAATGGCCAGTGCAATTCGTGCTTTGGCAATGGACGCTGTTCAACAAGCCAATTCAGGACACCCCGGCGCGCCGATGGGCATGGCCGATATGGCGGTGGCCCTGTGGGGTGACCACCTGCGCCACAACCCCAAGAATCCGCATTGGATGAACCGCGACCGCTTTGTGCTGTCCAACGGGCACGGCTCGATGTTGATCTATGCCTTGCTGCACCTCACGGGCTATGACCTGCCCATGAGCGAGTTGAAAAACTTCCGCGTGTTGCACAGCAAAACGGCCGGCCACCCCGAAGTCGGCGTGACACCTGGCGTAGAAACCACCACCGGCCCCTTAGGCCAAGGCATCACCAACGCGGTGGGCATGGCGTTGGCCGAAAAAATGTTGGCGGCTGAATTCAACCGCGACGGCCACCACGTGGTCGACCACCACACCTTCGCCTTCTTAGGCGATGGGTGTTTGATGGAAGGCATCAGCCACGAGGCCTGCTCACTCGCCGGCGCGTGGAAGCTGAACAAACTGATTGCGCTGTATGACGACAACGGCATTTCCATCGACGGCCAAGTGGCTCCCTGGTTTGCCGACCGCACCCCCGAGCGCTTCAAAGCCTACGGCTGGAACGTGATTGGCCCCATCAACGGCCACGACGCCGCCGTGGTGAGCCAAGCCATTGCTTCCGCCAAGCTCAGCACCGACAAGCCCACGCTGATCGTTTGTAAAACCAGCATCGGCAAAGGCAGCCCCAACCGCGCGGACACCGCCAAAGCCCACGGCGAACCCTTGGGCGCTGAAGAAATCGCGTTGACACGCGCTGCCATTGGCTGGCACCACGCCCCGTTTGAAATGCCCCAAGAGGTGTACGCCGCTTGGGATGCCACCTCACGTGGCAAAGCGCAAGAAGCCGATTGGAACCACGCCTTTGCGGCCTACAAGGCCGCCCATCCCGCGCTGGCCAAAGAGCTGCAACGTCGCATGGCCGGCGAGCTGCCAAAGAACTTCGCACAAACTGTGGTCGACACCGTGCTCGACGCACACACCAAAGCCGAAACCGTGGCAAGCCGTAAGGCCAGCCAATTGGCGCTGGAGCACTTCACCGCTGCGTTGCCCGAGTTGTTGGGTGGCAGCGCTGATTTGACCGGTTCGAACCTGACCAACACCAAGTCCACGCCTCATTTGCGTTTTGACGCGGCAGGCCATGTGGTGAAGAACGAAGCTGGGCAAGGCGGCCGTCACATCAACTACGGCGTGCGCGAATTTGGCATGGCCGCCATCATGAATGGCGTGGCCTTGCATGGAGGCTTCATCCCCTACGGCGGCACCTTCCTCACCTTCAGCGACTACTCACGCAACGCCATTCGCATGGCGGCGTTGATGAAGCAACGTGTGGTGCATGTGTTCACCCATGACTCCATCGGCTTGGGCGAAGACGGCCCCACCCACCAATCCATCGAACATGCCGCTTCGTTGCGCCTGATTCCCAACCTCGACGTGTGGCGCCCCGCTGACACGGCCGAAACCGCCGTGGCTTGGGCTGTTGCGTTGCAAAACACCAGCCGCCCCACCGCGCTGTTGCTCAGCCGTCAAAACCTGCCTTACCTGCCCAAGGGTGATGCCGTCCCGCACAAAACGGCCGGCGACATCTCGGGCCTCGACGCCATCAACAAAGGCGCTTACGTGTTGGCCGAGCCTAGCGAAGTGGGTCTGAAGAAAAAGGCGCAAGCCGTCATCATGGCCACCGGCTCTGAAGTGCAATTGGCCATGAAGGCGCAAGCCTTGTTGGCCGAGCGCCACATTGCTGTGCGCGTGGTGTCTGTGCCCAGCACCACCACCTTTGACCGTCAGAGCGTGGCCTACAAATCTGCCGTGTTGCCCGCGGGCGTGCCGCGCATTGCGGTGGAAATGGGCTCGACCGATGGCTGGTGGAAATACGGCGTGTCGGCCGTGGTTGGGATCGACACCTACGGCGAGTCTGCCCCCGCGCCCGTTTTGTTCAAACACTTCGGTTTCACGCCTGAAAACGTGGCCGACACCGTTCAAGCCGCGTTGCAAAAGCACGCTTGAGCGCACACAGGTTTTTAACTTCCTCCTTAAGGCTTCACATGACCATCAAATTAGGTATCAACGGTTTTGGCCGCATCGGTCGCTTGGCTTTGCGCGCCGCGCTCAAGCACGGTTACACCGATATTCAAATTGTGGGCATCAACGACCCCAAGCCTTCCGACTACTTGGCCTACATGCTCAAGTACGACAGCGTGCACGGCCGCTTTGATGGCACGGTGGAACACACCGACGACGCACTGATCGTCAACGGCAAAAAAATCAAACTCACCCACGAACGTGATGCACACAACTTGCAATGGGGCAAGTTGGGCGTGGACATCGTGCTGGAATGTACCGGCCATTACTTGACCGAACCCACCAGCCAAATGCACTTGAACGCGGGCGCCAAAAAGGTGGTGATTTCGGCACCGTCCAAAGACAGCATTCCCATGTTTGTGTATGGCGTGAACCACAAGAAATACGCGGGCGAGGCCATCATCTCTAACGCCTCTTGCACCACCAACTGCTTGGCCCCTGTGGTGAAGGTATTGAACGACAAGTGGGGCATCAAGCGCGGGTTGATGACCACCGTGCACGCCGCCACGGCCAGCCAAGCAACCGTGGACAGCTCGTCACGCAAAGACTGGCGCGGCGGTCGCGGCATTTTGGAAAACATCATTCCTTCCAGCACCGGCGCAGCCAAAGCGGTAGGCAAAGTGATTCCTGAAGTGAACAAAAAGATCACTGGCATGGCCTTCCGCGTGCCCACGTCCGACGTGTCTGTGGTGGACTTGACCATTGAGCTGGAAAAAGAAGCCAGCTACGACGAAGTGTGCGCCGAGATGAAAGCGCAAAGCGAAGGCGCTATGAAAGGCGTGCTGGGCTACACCGACGAGAAAGTGGTGTCGACCGATTTCCGTGGCGAACCTTGCGCCTCCGTGTTTGACGCCACGGCGGGTATTGCCTTGGATAAAAACTTCATGAAAATCGTGGCCTGGTATGACAACGAATGGGGCTATGCCCGCCAATGTCTGGAGATGGTGCGCGTGGTAGCGAAGAAAAAGTAACCTCGCTTCTCTGCAGGTGAAGCGCCTTCGGGCGCTTTTTTACGTTTTGTTTTGTAACTTTGTTTCGTAATTTTGATATAGTTAACCTCACGCGGTTACATCTCGTGTGACCCATCCCATCGCAAGACAACGAAAGAGAGGCTCGTATGACTATCAAAATCGGCATCAACGGCTTTGGCCGCATTGGTCGCATGGTGTTCCGTGCCGCGGTACAAAATTTCGACGACATTGAGGTGGTCGGCATCAATGATTTGCTCGAGCCCGACTACTTGGCCTACATGCTCACCTACGACAGCGTGCATGGACGCTTCAAAGGAGAGGTCTCCGTAGACAACGGTCAGCTGGTGGTGAATGGCAAGCGAATTCGTTTGAGCCAAGAGCGCGATCCTGCTGCGTTGAAGTGGGATGCGATTGGCGCTGACATCGTGATTGACTCCACCGGTTTGTTCCTCGACAAAGCATCGGCCGAAAAACACTTGGTCGCTGGTGCGACGAAGGTGTTGATGTCGGCCCCGTCCAAAGACGACACCCCCATGTTTGTGTATGGCGTCAACCACCAGCGCTATGCGGGTGAAGCCATCATCTCCAACGCGTCCTGCACGACCAACTGCTTGGCACCCATTGCCAAAGTGTTGAACGACAAGTGGGGCATCAAGCGCGGGTTGATGACCACCGTGCACGCCACCACCGCCACGCAAAAAACCGTCGATGGCCCCTCGAACAAAGATTGGCGCGGTGGCCGCGGCATTTTGGAAAACATCATCCCTTCCAGCACGGGGGCAGCCAAGGCCGTGGGCGTGGTGATTCCGGAAGTCAAAGGCAAACTCACCGGCATGGCATTTCGTGTACCGACGTCCGACGTGTCCGTGGTTGACCTCACGGTTGAGTTGAACAAGGAAGCCACCTACAAAGAAATTTGCGCCGAAATGAAAGCGCAAAGCCAAGGCGCATTGAAAGGCGTGCTGGGCTACACCGAAGACAAAGTGGTGTCGACCGATTTCCGCGGGGAGCCCTGCACCTCGGTGTTTGATGCAGATGCAGGCCTTGCCTTAGACGGCACCTTCATGAAAATCGTCAGCTGGTACGACAACGAATGGGGTTATTCCAACAAGTGCTTGGAAATGGTGCGCGTCATCGGCCAATAAACTCGAACGTTTTTAGGGCGCGCTAGATGCGGCAGACGCTGCAGAGGCTGGGGCACCCGGCTCTGCGGGTTGCACCACCATGGCGTGTGGTTTGCCGTGCGTGTCAGGCGCCTCGCCGCCAAACAGCACCAGCAGCCCCAACACCACGAACACCGCAGCGCTGATGCGATGCACCCATGTCAAGGGCACCAAGCGTGTGATACGTTCACCAAACCAGACCACAGGCGCGTTGGCCAACATCATGCCCAGGGTGGTGCCCGCGACCACCCACAACCACGACTGATATTCAGCCGCCAGCATCACCGTCGCGATTTGGGTTTTGTCGCCCATCTCTGCCAAGAAGAAGGCAATCACGGTGGTGCCAAAAACACCGAACCGCGGCTTGACATCGGCATCTTCGTCGTCCAGCTCGTCAGGGACGAGCATCCACGCGGCCATGGCCAAAAAGGACACGCCCAACACCCAACGCAAAACGTTGGGGCCCATCCAATGGGTAATCCAAGTTCCCAAGCCCCCCGCCAAGGCGTGGTTAGCCAGCGTAGCCACCAAAATGCCCCAAACGATGGGCCAGGGTTGACGAAAACGTGCCGCCAGAACCAAAGACAACAGTTGCGTCTTGTCGCCCATTTCGGCGAGGGCGACGATACCCGTTGAGATCAAAAAAGCTTCCATTTTTTTAATCCTACCGCACCCGTTTTTTTCATCCGGTCGCACGATTTGGTGCATTTTTTGCATGCTCTCGGTGCTTCTTATACAAAGCGCTCAAAAGCGCACCAAAAAAGTTCACTCTCCAAGGATTTAATTTATGGACGCACTCAAACAGGGCGCGGATGCTTTGTTCATCCTGCTCGGGGCCATCATGGTGCTAGCAATGCATGCTGGCTTCGCTTTTCTAGAACTCGGGACCGTTCGCAAAAAGAACCAAGTCAACGCCTTGGTCAAAATTTTGGTGGATTTCTGTGTGTCCACCGTGGCGTACTTTGCCGTGGGCTATGGCGTGGCGTATGGCGCCAGCTTCATGGTGGGCGCCGAAACCCTGGCCGATAAAAATGGCTACGAGTTGGTGAAGTTCTTTTTCTTGCTGACCTTTGCGGCCGCCATCCCGGCCATCATCTCGGGTGGCATTGCGGAGCGCGCCAAGTTTTGGCCACAGCTGATTGCGACCGCCGTGATTGTTGGCTTTGTCTACCCCTTCTTTGAAGGCATTGCCTGGAACCAACACTTTGGCTTCCAAGCCTGGCTCAAAGAGTGGACAGGCGATGAGTTCCATGACTTTGCCGGATCTGTCGTCGTTCACGCGGTCGGTGGCTGGATTGCGTTACCTGCCGTGCTTTTGTTGGGTGCACGTAGCAACCGCTATCGCAAAGATGGCGCCATTTCTGCACACCCCCCTTCCAGCATTCCGTTCCTCGCCTTAGGCGCTTGGGTGTTGATCGTGGGTTGGTTTGGCTTCAATGTGATGAGCGCTCAAACCCTCGACAAAATCTCGGGTCTGGTCGCGGTGAACTCCTTGATGGCCATGGTCGGCGGCACCTTGGTGGCTTTGATTGCCGGCAAGAACGACCCTGGCTTCGTTCACAACGGCCCGTTGGCCGGCTTGGTCGCCGTGTGTGCCGGCTCTGATTTGATGCACCCCATGGGCGCATTGGTGGTCGGGGCAGTAGCCGGAGGCATCTTTGTGGCCATGTTCACGTTGACCCAAAACAAATGGCGCATTGACGACGTGTTGGGGGTTTGGCCCTTGCACGGTCTGTGTGGCACATGGGGCGGGATTGCTGCGGGTCTTTTTGGTACCCAGGCACTGGGCGGCCTTGGCGGCATTAACTTCACCGCCCAATTGGCGGGCACCGCACTGGGTGTGGCATGGGCTCTTGTCGGTGGCTTTGTGGTCTATGGCGTCTTGAAAATGACGCTGGGTTTACGCTTGAGCCAAGAAGAAGAATTCGAAGGTGCGGACTTGTCGATCCATAAGATCACCGCGTCTCCTGACCGTGAATCTAGCTGGTAACCCGCATCGATTGTGGTTTTTCGGACAGCAATTGCGCTAAATACAGGTAAACGCTTGGTTTTTTAGACAACTTGTGCTCCATAATGGCCGCAACCTTGTTGGCGCCTTGCGCCCACAAGGTTGTATTTGGTGATCGGTCAGTTTCGGTTCGGGACTCCATCGCTTTGTTTTTGTGTTTTAAGGAGTCCCTTTCATGGGCAACAAACTGTACGTCGGCAATTTGCCGTATTCGGTACGCGACAGCGATCTTGAGCAGTCTTTCGGACAGTTCGGTTCTGTGACTAGCGCCAAGGTCATGATGGAACGCGACACAGGTCGCTCCAAAGGTTTTGGTTTCGTAGAAATGGGCAGCGATGCCGAAGCGCAAGCTGCCATCGAAGGCATGAACGGCGCACCTTTGGGTGGCCGTAGCTTGGTTGTCAACGAAGCGCGCCCAATGGAGCCACGTCCACCCCGTAGCGGTGGTTTCGGTGGTGGTCGCGAAGGCGGCTTCGGCGGCGGACGTGAAGGTGGCGGCGGTTTCCGTAGCCCCTACGGCGGCGGCGGTGCTGGCGGCGGTCGTCGTGAAGGCGGCGGCGGTGGTCGCGGCGGTTTCGGTGGTGGCAACAGCTACTGATCGATCTGCATCAAGCAAATAAAAAGGCTCCTTCGGGAGCCTTTTTACTTTTTATCTTTGCGTGGGAGCAAGGTGCCGCGTACGCGCCCTTTGAGTTGAATGACTCTGTCTAAATTGTCGTAATCCAAGCTGTCGGCCACAAATTGATCGCCTTCTGAGCCCCGAAGTAACACCACGGGCAAATGTGAACGAACCCGCTCAGTGTTCGCAAAAAAGTGCAAAAACTCGCTGCGCAACTCGGTCCGTGGCGACACCACGTCTTCCGTATTTTTAAACGCATCTCGTATCACGATCGCACGCTGAAACAACTGCACCTCTGACGCGTCGGAGTTGATAACCCCGCGAGCGGCGGTGGCTGTTGTCAGACGACCTTCTTTGCTCAACATACGAACGCGGATGTCATCGACTTCTAAAGTATCCGTGTCCGGGAAGTGACGCCCTTCAGCGCCCACCATCTCACTTTTCAGCTTGCCATCTTGCCCAAACACACGAACGGAAAAGTCTTCCATGAAATAGTCGGGTACATGGCGGGGCGCTTCTTCAAACACATCCCCCCCTAAAAAAGGGGTGTTACGAACTATCCAATACGTGCTCATGGCCATCAGGCCCATCAAGACCAAGGGCAAATAGACCGACACACGATCCCACGCGCGGCGTACACGCAACCAAAGCGAGACCGGCGCAGCAACGCTCATGCGCAATAGTCTCGCAGCAAGTCAGCGTAACGACCGCTTGCAACCAGCAGCAAGTCACAGAACTCACGCGCAGCACCGTGACCCCCCTCTCGTTGCGTGACGTAATGCGCCACGGCCCGAACCTCCACGTGTGCGTTGCTGGGTGCGCAGGCAAAGGCAACACGTGTCATCACCGGCAAGTCGGGCCAGTCGTCCCCCATGTGTGCGGCTTGTGACAAATCCAGGCCGAGGGCATCCAACATTTCTTGGGCGGCAGGGGCTTTGTCTTCCGTGCCATAACGCACGTGGGTGATGCCCAGGGCTTGTAGGCGCGTACGCAGCGGCGCGCTGTCGCGCCCAGTGATCACTGCAGGGGTGATGCCCGCCTTTTGCATCATCTTGAGTCCGTGGCCGTCCAAGGTAGAAAACCGTTTCAGGGTTTCGCCACTTTCTGTGAACAACAAACCCCCGTCGGTGAGGACGCCATCCACATCAAAGAACACCACGCGCACGCCTTGTGCACGCAACAACAAGGCCGGGTCGAAATTCAAAGCGGGTTGTGACATCAAATGACCTTTGCTCGCATCAGATCGTTGGTGTTCAATGCCCCACACAGTTGACCTTGTGTATCGACCACCAGCACGCTGGTGATGCGATGCAACTCCATCAACTCCGCCGCCTCTGCGGCCAACGCGTCGGAACGCACGGTGCGGGGGTTGGGGTGCATCACTTGCGCCGCCGTGAGTTGGCGCATGTCGGCACCTTTTTCGATCAAGCGTCGCAAATCACCGTCGGTAAAGATGCCCAACACATGATGTGCCTCATCCACGACCGCGGAAGCGCCCAAGCCTTTGGCGCTCATTTCGCGCATGAGATCACTGAAGCTGGCACGCGGGGAAACCTGCGGAACCGCATCCCCGCTGCGCATGACGTCGCTCACGTGCGTCAACAAACGTCGGCCCAACGCGCCGCCGGGATGTGAGCGTGCAAAGTCTTCGGCACGAAACCCGCGCGCATCCAGCAACGCCACCGCCAACGCATCACCCATGGCCATTTGCGCGGTGGTGCTGGCCGTTGGCGCCAGGTTGAGTGGACAGGCCTCCTTCAACACGCCGGTGTTCAACACCATGTCGGCGTGCTGTGCCAATGTCGAA
>JBPCSU010000137.1:0-3041 GCA_051006815.1 Limnohabitans sp. | reverse complement strand
CTGAACCAGCACCGTGGCCACAGGACCGCGACCTTTGTCCAAACGCGCTTCAATCACCAGGCCTTTGGCCATGGCGTCGACCGGCGCTTTGAGTTCGAGCACTTCGGCTTGCAAGAGTACTTGTTCCAACAGCTCGACAATGCCGGCACAGGTTTTGGCAGAGACTTCACAGAACGGCGAATCACCACCGAACTCTTCAGGCACCACTTCTTCAGCCACCAGTTCGCCTTTGACGCGCTCTGGGTTGGCACCAGGTTTGTCAATCTTGTTCACTGCCACCACGATCGGCACACCGGCTGCTTTCGCATGCTTGATGGCTTCTTTGGTTTGTGGCATCACACCGTCATCGGCAGCGACCACCAAGATCACGATGTCGGTGGCTTTCGCACCGCGGGCACGCATGGCCGTGAAGGCCTCGTGACCAGGGGTGTCCAAGAACGAAATCATGCCGCGTGGCGTTTCCACGTGGTAGGCACCAATGTGTTGGGTAATGCCACCGGCTTCGCCCGACGCCACTTTGGCGCGACGGATGTAATCCAGCAACGAGGTTTTACCGTGGTCCACGTGGCCCATGACAGTCACCACAGGGGCACGTGTCACGGCTTCGGCGTGATGCGCAGAAGCTTCTTCTTCGGTGAACGCCTCAGGGTCATCCAACGCGGCGATCACGGCTTTGTGGCCCATTTCTTCCACCACGATCATCGCGGTGTCTTGGTCCAACGGCTGGTTGATGGTGGCCATTTGGCCGAGCTTCATCAATTGCTTGATGACCTCAGAGGCTTTGACCGCCATCTTGTGGGCCAATTCGCCCACGGTGATGGTTTCTGGCACGTGCACTTCGAGCACGCGTGCTTCGACCGGCGCTTGGGGTGCACGGTCATCGTCACGGTCGCGTTCGCGGCGGCCTTTGGGGCCTCCACGCCAGCTGTTGCGGCCCACACCCCCTGTCGCGTCCCCACGGGTTTTGATGGCTTTCTTTTTAGCTTGTTCATCGGCCCAGCTGGACGACAGCTTGGCGCTCTTGACTTCTTTGTTGCCAGGCGCAGCCGTGCCACCTGCAGGGGCACCCGCGCGGGCAGCACCAGGCGTGCCTGCAGGCTTGTGCAAGGTGCCTTTGATGGCCTTGGCATCGGGGGCTGGTTCTGGTTTTTTCGCCACCAGTGTTTTTTGTGGCGAGCTCATCATTTGGCGAATCGCTTCGGCTTCGGCCAAGGCTTTGCGGCGACGGGCATCCAAATCCACGGCGCGGGCGGTGTCTTCATCGGCACGCGCTTTCGACGCAGCAGCAGCCTCGGCACGGGCCGTTTCAGCGGCTTGGGCTTTGGCATCAACAACCGCTTCAGCAGGGGCTTCCACTTCGGACACCGCAGGCGCATCAGACACCTTGGCTTTGGCTTGTGCCGCCTCTTCCTTGGCCTTGTCTTTGGCTTCTTGCTCTTCGCGCAAGCGGCGTTTTTCAGCCAGCTCTTCTTCTTGGCGACGGATCAATTCAGCTTGACGACGTGCCTCTTCTTCACGACGTGCCAGCTCGGCATGGTCGATCACAGGTGCGGCAGGGGCTTCCACTGCAGCAGGTGCAGGCGCTGCTTTGGTCTCGACGACCTCATCATCGTCACGCTTGACGAAGGTGCGCTTCTTGCGCACTTCCACTTGGATCGTGCGGGCTTTGCCTGTGGCATCGGCTTGCTTGATCTCGGTGGTCGACTTTTTGACCAAGGTGATTTTTTTGCGCTCAGGCGATGCCGTGCCATGGCTGGCTTGCAAATGGCTCAAGAGCTTTTGTTTGTCGCCTTCGGTCAACACATCGCTGGCCGAAGATTTGGCGACACCGGCTGCCTTGAGTTGATCAAGCAGGGTGTCGGTGGGTTTTTTGAGTTCGCTGGCAAACTCGGCTACGGTCGTACTGGACATATGTGGTTTTCCTCGCCATGACCGTTACTCTTGACCCGCGAACCAGTGTTCGCGTGCCTTCAAGATCAGGGCTTTGGCCTCTTCTTCGCTTTGGCCGGTGATGGCTGTGAGCTCGTCTACGGCCAAGTCGGCCAAATCGTCACGGGTGTGTACGCCACTCTCAGCCAATTTGGGCAAGAACTCAGCACTCAATCCTTCGAGGTCACGCAAATCTTGCGAAACTTCTTCGACGCTCTCTTCGCGTGCAATTTCCAGGGTGAGCAGCGCATCCTTGGCACGTGTGCGCAGCTCGTTGACGGTGTCTTCGTCAAAGCTTTCGATTTCCAACATCTCTTGCAAGGGCACATAGGCCACTTCTTCGAGGCTGGTGAAACCTTCTTCAATCAAAATGTCAGCCACTTCTTGGTCCACGTCCAACTTGGCCATGAACAGTTCGCGGATGCTGTGGGTTTCGTCGGCTTGTTTTTGGGCAGACTCGGCCGCGTCCATGATGTTGATTTTCCAGCCGGTCAGTTCAGCAGCCAAACGCACGTTTTGACCGCCACGACCGATAGCGATGGCGAGGTTTTCTTCGTCCACCACCACGTCCATGGCGTGACGCTCTTCGTCCACCACGATGGAGCTGACGTTCGCGGGGGCCAACGCACCAATCACGAATTGAGCGGGGTCTTCGCTCCACAACACGATGTCTACGCGCTCACCAGCGAGCTCGGTGGTTACCGCGTTCACACGGGTACCGCGCACACCCACGCAGGTGCCAATGGGGTCCACACGTTTGTCATGAGAAATGACAGCGATCTTGGCGCGTGAACCAGCGTCACGGGCGCATGATTTGATTTCGAGCATGCCTTGTTCGATTTCTGGCACTTCGTGGCGGAACAACTCAACCATGAATTCAGGTGCAGAACGCGACAAGATGATGGGCGCACCACGCAATGTAAGGTCAACGTCCATGATCATGGCGCGCACGCGGTCACCGCTGCGGAAGTTTTCTTTCGGAATCATTTCGCTGCGACGCAGACGGCCTTCCACTCGACCGGATTCAACAATGATGTCGCCCTTGTCCATGCGCTTGACGGTGCCCACAAAAATCTTGTCACCACGTGACATGAAGTCGTTCAAGAGCATCT
>JBPCSU010000136.1:0-6160 GCA_051006815.1 Limnohabitans sp. | reverse complement strand
GTTGTAGTGGAAATCGCCAATCAAGGGCACATGAATGCCCATTTTGTCGAGCTGCTCACGAATGTGCGGCACGGCTTGTGCCGCCTCGGGTGTGTTGACGGTGATGCGCACCATCTCTGAGCCGGCCAAGGCCAACTCTTTGACTTGAATCGCGGTGCCAATTGCATCGACGGTGTCGGTGTTGGTCATCGACTGCACGCGCACCGGCGCGTCACCACCAACGGTGACCACATGGTCACCCCAGGTCACACGCGCTTGCAAGCTGCGACGTACTTGGGGTTGCGACAAGGCAATGCCCTGTGTGGCGGAATTAACGGGCATCGGGCGCTCCTGCAGCACTGGCCCCTGCCGCAGCGCTGGCGGCACTTTGAACCAAAGCGGCTGAATGGACCGTGGTCACCACCATGTTGGTGTTGGCTGTGTCTGGCGTCACAGGCTGGATCTCGGTGGAAGGCAAGACCGCAGAATTCGTACTCACAGGGGTGGTCACCACGTCTGAAGGCGTGTCATTTTTGAACACCAACAAGTCATGCAATGTGGGCCAAACACCCATCACCAAGGCCAACGCAAAAATAGCCAACGCCAACCAACGCACAGGCGTCAACCAACGCGAGACCACCACAAAACTCGACTGAGGCAACAGCGAAGGACGCTCCAGCGGAAAGTCCAAGCCACGTTCATTTTTCGCCGCCAAGCGCGACACATCTTGCCCAGGCAACAAGGCCAGCACAGGAGCGGCATCGGTTTTGAGCTGACGACACACCGCCAAGGTCAAAGCGCGGGCAAACATCGCATCGGGCAAGTCGCTCAGGCGATCGGCTTCTAGCGCTGCAAGCTTGGCAGGTGCAACACGCAAGGCTTGCGCCAAGGTGTCCAGCTGCAACCCATGGGCTTCGCGGTATTGACGCAGCAACACCCCGGCAGTGGCCTGAGGCGGAGGAGAGATTGTGGTGTCAGCAGTCATCAGTCTTCAAATTGGCTCTGGCGCCAAGCTTGGCTTTGGGCCGAGTGGGGAAATTGTTGTGTCAATTGTTGCGCGCGTTGACGCATATTTTGAGGCTGTTCGAGCGCGCGGGCCAGCTTGACGCCCAGCCACAAACTCTCAGCCGAAGCTTGCGCACCGGCATTCAAAGGAGCCAAGGTCACCTCGGCCTTGGCGAACTGATGTGCCTGCCATTCGAGTGAGGCCAATTGATAGCGGGCCACCGAGTTGGCCGGCTCCAACACCAAGGCCTGTTGAAAGCTGTCGACGGCTTTGGCAGGAACACCCGCACGCACTTGGCAGACCCCCAACACCATCCATGACTTGCTGGCTTGGCGATAAGCTGGTTGCGCAAGGGCTTGCGTCAGTTGGGTTTGCCCTTCGGCAAAACGGCTTTGCTGGCACAAGAACCAACCGTAGTTGTGCTGAATCGACGCCAACTCAGCCGAACGTACCGGCGCGGCAGAAGCCAACGTCAACGCGTGCTCGAAGCTGGCCTGGGCCAAGGCCGGTGAGCTCTCGCGTTGGTGAATCAACCCGAGCAGGCTGTAAGCCTCAGCAAATTCAGAGTCAATCAACAACGCGGCACGCACCTCTTGTTGTGCCACTTGGTTTTGACCCTGTTCGTAATAGGCGCTGGCCAAGCTCAAACGGCGCATGGCACGCTGACGGGTGCTGTCGGGTTCGGGTTGGGTCAGGGCATCCAACTGCGGTGCGGCGAAGCTGCTGGCCATGACACCCACAAGCCAAGCCCACAGCAACAACCCGCGATACAGACGCACGCTCATAGCGGCACCTGCGTCAAGGGAATCACACGCTGTTTGGCAATGCGTTCATCTACGTTGGTGCGGTCTTTGACATCTCCCGCCAACTGACCGCAGGCCGCATCGATGTCGTCACCCCGAGTTTTGCGAATGGTGGTCACAATGCCTGCCTCGCTGAGCTGGGCCGCGAAGGCTTTCACCGTGGCCGTGTCAGAGCGCGTCAAGCCCGAAGCCGGAAAGGGATTGAAAGGAATCAGGTTGAACTTGCACGGCACAGGCTCGCCCTGCCCGCGTTTGGGTTTGACCAACTCGATCAAGGCTTGTGCATGCTCAGACTGGTCGTTGACGCCTGCCAACATGCAGTATTCAAAAGTGATGAAGTCGCGTGGCGCATGCGCCAAATAACGGCGACAGGCATCCATCAACTCATGCAAAGGGTATTTGCGGTTCAGCGGTACCAAGTTGTCACGCAAGGCATCGGTGGGCGCATGCAAGGACACGGCCAAAGCCACTGGGCAATCGTCGCCCAAACGGTCCATCATGGGCACCACGCCCGAGGTCGACACCGTCACACGGCGACGCGACAAGCCATAACCATGGTCGTCCAACATGGAGCGCAAGGCGGGAACCAAGGCGCTGTAGTTTTGCAAGGGCTCGCCCATGCCCATCATCACCACGTTGGAGATCACGCGCTCGGTGGTGTTGAACTGCTTGCGCAAGGTGTGCTCGGCAAACCAAAGCTGCGACAAGATTTCACCCGTGGTGAGGTTGCGACTGAACCCTTGGTGGCCGGTAGAGCAAAAGCGACAACCCACCGCACACCCCGCTTGCGAGGACACGCACAAGGTGCCGCGGTCATCTTCAGGAATAAACACGGTTTCAACAGCATTGCCGTCGCCCACATCGAACAGCCACTTGATGGTGCCGTCAGCGGAGTCGTGTCGAGAGATAGGGGTTAAGGGCTGAACGTGGGCACACGTTTTCAGCTTTTCGCGCAAGGACTTGGCGAGATCAGACATCTGATCAAAGTCTTGGGCGCCTTTTTGGTGAATCCACCGAAACAGCTGTGTCGCGCGAAAGCGTTTCTCGCCCAAGCGCTCACAAAAAACGGCCAAACCGTCGAGATCAAAATCAAGCAGGTTGGCCGTCATTTTTTTGCGTGGCGCCACTGAAACCAGCAGCGCCTGTCGCCTCTTAGTGACCGTAAACGTTCATGCCGGCGAAGAAGAAGCCGATTTCAACAGCGGCGGTGTCTGGGCCGTCAGAACCGTGCACAGCGTTGGCGTCGATGCTGTCCGCGAAGTCAGCACGGATGGTGCCTGGTGCGGCTTCTTTGGGGTTGGTTGCGCCCATCAGGTCACGGTTTTTCAGAATCGCGTTTTCGCCTTCCAACACTTGGATCATGACGGGGCCAGAGACCATGAAGTCGACCAAATCTTTGAAGAAAGGACGTGCTTTGTGCACGGCGTAGAACTGTTCAGCTTCGCCGCGTGACAAGTGCGCCATGCGCGCTGCCACAACTTTCAAGCCAGCCGCTTCGAAGCGTGCATAGATTTGGCCGATGACATTCTTAGCAACGGCGTCAGGCTTGATGATGGAGAGAGTACGTTCGGTCATTTGGAATTTCCCTGTATTGACTGTGATTGAAATCTTTTACGCAAAGTGCGAAGCCTGCTATTTTAACCGCTCAAAGGGATTTCCCTAGGGCTCACATGCGTTTTTGGTGCGTGTTTTTAAGGGGGTTAACGGCCACCTCGACCGCGGTTACCACCACTGCCCGATCGGCCACCGCCAAAGCTGCCACCGGCAGCGCCACCGCGGCGCGGGGCCCCGCTGGCAGCACGTGGTTTGCCCACCAAGCCTGCTTTGAAGGCTTTTTGCCCGTCTTTTTTACGTTGGCGCTCCAGGGCGTAGCTATCCGCACCGATGTAACCCACCGAGGTTTGCATGGGATCGGGCTGCGCCGAACGCTCAGGCGTTTTGCCCCCACGACGGCGCTCGGTACGCACCAAACGCTCCGGCCCACTGCGCTCTTCAGGCGCGCGCGGGGTAGAAGGACGTGGGCCCACGCTGTTGCCACGGCGACGGCTGTTGGCGCGTTCGTTACGGTCATGGCGCGAAGGACCGCTTTGCATCGGTGCGTCGGCACCTGCGGCCTCCATCAAGGCGCGAATGTCACGCTCGCCCAGTTCTACAAAAGCCCCGCGCTTCAACCCGCGTGGCAACACCATGGCGCCATAGCGAATGCGAATCAAGCGGCTGACCGCATGGCCCACAGCTTCGAACATGCGACGGACTTCGCGGTTACGACCTTCCGAAATGGTCACGCGGTACCAGCAATTGGAGCCTTCACCACCGCCCTCTTCGATCGAACCAAACTGGGCAGGACCGTCGTCCAACTGAATGCCAGTGATGAGCTGCTCTTTTTGGTCTTTGCTGAGTTTGCCCAGCGAGCGCACCGCGTATTCGCGTTGCAAACCGAAACGGGGGTGCATCAGCTGGTTGGCCAATTCGCCGGAGCTGGTGAACAGCAACAAGCCTTCGGTGTTCAAGTCCAAACGGCCCACCGATTGCCACTTGCCTTGGTACAGGCGCGGCAAACGGCGGAAGACGGTGGGACGGTTTTGCGGATCGTCGGTGGTCACCACTTCGCCCGCAGGCTTGTGGTACGCGATGACGCGCGGTGGCGGAGGCGCAATGCGCACCTTGAGTTGGCGACCATGCACTTTGATTTGATCGCCAAATTGCACACGTTGCCCCACGTGGGCCACTTCGTTGTTGACGGCCACGTGGCCTTCAGCAATCAAGCGCTCCATCTCGATGCGCGAGCCCAAGCCCGATTGCGCCAAGACTTTGTGCAACTTGGGCGATTCGGGTTGCGGCAACAGCACGCGTTTTTCAGGCGCGGCATCGGCACGGGTCAGTTCAGCATCGAACTCGCCAGAGACCACATCGTCGAAATCGAAAACGGTGTCGTCGTCTAACAAGTCGTTGTGCGGTTCGGTCGGCTTGCCACCCAGGTCGTGGTGTTTAGTGTTCATTCGGTTCATCGCCTGTTGGGGCGGGATCTCTGGGTGAGGAAAGTTCAAACATAGGCGCTTCAGCGTGGTCGTTCACCACGGCGGGCACGGTCTCGGCGTCACCCGTCTCAAGCGCCATGTCCATCTGCAACGAGGGATCATCTTCGCCTAAACGGGCAAAGGCGTTGGCTTGCGCTTGAGCGCTGTCGTACACGGGCAGTTGGTCAAGAGAGGCCAAGCCCAAATCGTCCAAAAACTGGCGGGTGGTGGCGTACAGGGCTGGACGGCCGACTGTTTCACGGTGTCCGATGACTTCCACCCAACCACGGTCTTCCAGCTGCTTAAGGACCAAGGAGTTGATGGTCACGCCACGCACGTCTTCCATGTCGCCACGCGTCACGGGCTGGCGATAGGCAATGATGGCCAAGGTTTCCATCACGGCACGCGAGTATTTCGGGGGTTTCTCAGGGTTCAATCGGTCCAAAAATTCGCGCATTTCAGGACGGCTTTGAAAACGCCATCCGGTGGCCACTTGCACCAGCTCAACGCCACGTTGCGCCCAGTCGAGCTGCAACTCTTCCAGCAGGGTGCGAATGGTGTCTGCGCCCAAGGCGTCAGAGAAGAGCACGCGCAAATCGCGAATCTGGATCGGTTGGTGCGAACAAATCAGGGCGGTCTCAAGTACGCGCTTGGCATCCACGGTGTTCATCGTGAGAGTTCCGGGTCAAGGGTCGAGGAAAGGGCCTACGAAAATTCATCTCGAGGCGGGTCAGGGGCGTTGTGTCGCCAAGTCAGAGCCAAAGGGCTCACCGCTTTCACAAGCGTGCAGGCGTATTGTAACGGAGGCGCTTGGAAAGCGCTTATTCGGGACGTTGAAGCCCCAAGGACGCCAACAAGTTCAGCATGTCTTCAGGCAACGGGGCTTCAAAACGCAGGTGGGCGCCGGTGACGGGATGGTCAAAGCTCAAACGAAACGCATGCAAGGCTTGACGGTCAATCCCCAAGGTCATGGGGCCTGCGTACAGCGAATCGCCCACCAACGGATGACCGATGTGCGCCATGTGAACACGAATTTGATGGGTACGCCCGGTGTGCAAGGTGCACTGCACCAAGCAGGCCTCTTCTTGGCTACTCAGACACGCAAAGGTGGTGTGCGCTTCTTTGCCGGGCAAGCGCTCAAGATCGACCACCGCCATGCGCAAGCGGTTACGGTAATCGCTGCCGATGGCGGCCACGACATCACGCACGGGATTGCCGTTCCATTTGCGGTAGGCCACTGCCAAGTATTCGCGGTGCACCTCACGCGCAGCAATCATGGCCACCAAGGCATCCATGGCGCGGCGGGTTCGTGCCACCACCATCAAGCCGCTGGTGTCTTTGTCCAACCGATGAAC
>JBPCSU010000135.1:0-3508 GCA_051006815.1 Limnohabitans sp. | reverse complement strand
AGCCTGAGGTGGCCGCGACCAAGCACCGTGCAGGGTTGCGTCGTTTGTTTGCGATGCAAATCAAGGATGCGCTCAAGTACCTCGAGAAGAACTTACCCGACCTGCAAAAAATGTCGGTCGCGTACATGAGTTTGGGTACCTCAGACGAACTTAAGCAACAGATCTTGGATGTGGCACTCGACCGTGCCTTCTTGCTCGACCCATTGCCCACGAGTGAAGCCGATTTCAAACGTCGCCTGGACGAAGGTCGTGGCCGATTGACGCTGATTGCCAACGAAGTGGCCCGTTTGGCTGGCACGGTGTTGACCGAGTTTGCGGCAGCCATCCGCAAAGTGAAGGACACCAAACTCAGCCCCGACAGCGTGGCCGATGCAGCGCAACAACTGCAGCGCTTGGTGGGCAAACGCTTCATCGCCGACACGCCTTACACACAGCTGCAGCACTTTGCGCGCTACCTCAAAGCCGTGGTGCTGCGTCTAGACAAACTGCGCGCCGATGCGGCACGCGATGCCACCAAGTTGGCTGAGCTCAAACCGCTGGAGCAAAAGTATTGGCGCTTGGTGGCCGAGCGCAAAGGCGTGACCGATGCGCGCATGCAAGAGTTCAGGTGGTTGCTGGAAGAACTGCGCGTGAGCTTCTTCGCGCAAGAGCTGCGCACGCCTCAGCCAGTCAGCGTGAAGCGGCTGGATAAGGCTTGGCAGCAGCTGAGTTATTGAGATCGAGCGCTGCGTAGTCAAGTTTTTGTTCTGTGCCGGCGCTCTAAGCTTTGAAGATGCTCTAGGTCTGTCTTGCCGCTGATCGCAAGACGAGCGGTTTCAAGTCTTCCTACGCAAAACTGCAAGCGATTCAGGGACATCTCTTCTTCGTTGAAATTTTTTACGTGTTCAATGAAGGCGGGAATTGAGAATACACCGGTTGGAATATCTGTCATGAACTCTGCAGATCCTGCAAAAACAACGATCGGTTTGATGGATGTGTGTGGCAAAAAATCTAGAAGTTTTTGCACAGCTTGCACATGTCTTGCATTTTGAAGAATTGGATTTTGAAACTGAAATTTCGATTTGAAGAACGTTTGTGTCCAAGTTGCCGTATTGGGATTTGCAAAAATCCAACCGCTGTAGTCCTTCGTCTCTATGACAAACACACCAAAGCGCGATACCAAAATATGGTCAATTTGTGTCGTTCCATCCTTGAGCTTTAAAGTGATGTGGTTTAGTAAGTGATAGTCTGGCGCGCTGAAATTTGATTTGATCGCGCGCGTGACAAGAGCCTCTCCACGGTTTTGAAAATTAGCTGACCGATATCGTTTGTGCAGGCGCCCCAGCAAGTAGCCAATAGATAGGGAAAGTGCAATAAAAAGATGAACCTCAGTGATTTTTTGCATCGACTATCCCCGCATAGGCCCTGTCTTAACCAACACCGAAAGTGCATCCCAAAACGGTAAAGGGGGTTTGCGGTTCTTGGGGTTGTTGGGTAGTACGTAGCGGTTCCCCGCAGGCAACACGTGCAGTTGCAAGCCGAGCATTTCGAGTTTGTCGCCTTCATCGGCGTTGTCAAAGTTGCTGCGCATGCGACGTGGGTCGACCAAGGTCACGGCGCCACGTCCCACAATTTCCACCGATTGGTTGGGCTCGATCACCAAGGCGGTGTCTTCGTCAATGCCGACGCCTAAAAGGTCAGGGCGCTGTGCCAAGGCGGAGATCAAACGGCTCAAGCGGTGGCGCTGTGAGAAGTGTTGATCGACGATGGCGTTGGGCATGAAACTGAGGCCAATGTCCATCGACACCACGTCTTTGGCTGGCGTGGGGGTGGGCGTGCCTTGCGCCAGCATGTGGCGTGACATGACGGCAGCGCCTGCGCTGGTACCCGCAATGCAGGTGCCGTTGAGGTGAAACGCGCGGTGCATGGCCTGTGCGGCAGGTGATTCCCACAAGCATTGCATGAGTCGGGTTTGGTCACCGCCGGTGATGAAGATGCCATCGGCCTCTGCCAGTTGACTGACCACTTCGGGTTTGGACGCATCGTCGCGGGTGAGCATGGGTACCAGCTCACAGTTGAGCGAGCCAAGGTCTTGGAAAACTGCTTGGTAGCTGGCCCATACGGCATCGGGAACCCCGCTCGCGGCGGTGATGAAACGAATTTTGGCGTTGGGTCCGCCGCTGAGTTCAAGGAACTTGCGCAGAATGATGCGGTCTTGCTTGCGATCTTCTGCGCCCCCAATAATGACCAATCGCCCTTGTTGAGTTTTGGTTTGTGCCGCCAATTGAAAAGGTAATGCCCCTGCGGCGAGCAGGCCTAACAGCTGTCGACGATGAATGGCAGTCATGTTTTACAAACGTGCCAAACGGCCTAGCGCTAACTTCAGTGTTTCGTCTTTCTTGGCATAGCAAAACCGCACCACGCGTTGGTCAAATCCATCGGCATAAAACGCCGAGAGGGGAATGGCCGCTACGCCAATTTCAGAGGTGAGCCATTTGCAAAAGTCGGCCTCGCTCAAGTCTTTCTCTGGCACGCCCAGTTTGTCGATGCGCACGCATTGAAAGTAGCTGCCTTCGGAGGGCAGTAGTTCGAACTTGGTGTTTGCCAAACCCTGGCGGAACAAGTCGCGCTTGGCGGCATAGAAGGCGGGCAGTTGCAAATAGGGCTGTGGGTCTTGGAGGAAGGCGGCCAAGCCGTGTTGCACCGGCGTGTTGACGGTGAACACGTTGAACTGGTGCACTTTGCGGAACTCGGTGCTGTAGGCAGCCGGTGCGGCCACGTAGCCGACTTTCCAACCCGTCACGTGGAAGGTTTTGCCAAAGCTCGACACGATGAACGCACGCGCGGCCAGGCCCGGAAAGCTGGAGGCGCTCAGGTGTTGCAAGGGGGCGTAGACCATGTGTTCGTACACCTCGTCGCTGATGAGTACAACGTTGGTGGGGGCGAGCAGCTCTTGTAGCTTGAGCATTTCTTCGCGGGTCCACACGGTGGCGCTGGGGTTGTGCGGGCTGTTGACGACGATGGCGCGGGTCTTGGGCGTGATGGCCGCTGCGATTTTGTCGAAGTCAGGGCGGAAGGTGCCGGGGGTGAGTGGCACGCGCACGGCCACGCCACCGGCCATGTCGATGTTGGGGATGTAGCTGTCGTAGCAGGGCTCGAGCACGATCACTTCGTCACCCGCGCGCACCACGGCCAAGATGATGCTCAGAATCGCCTGCGTCGCGCCGGCCGTGATGGTGATCTCGGTGGTGGGGTCGTAGCGGTGTTGGTAGAGCGATTCAATTTTGTCGGCCACGGCTTCGCGCAGGGCGGGTACGCCGGTCATGGGCGGGTATTGGTTGAGGCCGTGGGTCATGGCGTCGTTGACACAGGCGACGAGTTTGGGGTCGCAGTCAAAGTCGGGGAAGCCTTGGCCGAGGTTGACGGCGTTCTTTTCGGTGGCCAGTGCCGACATCACCGTGAAGATGGTGGTGCCGATTTTTGGGAACTTGGTGTCGAGGTGCGGTGTGGTCTTCACAGGGCTCACAGT
>JBPCSU010000134.1:0-4426 GCA_051006815.1 Limnohabitans sp. | reverse complement strand
ACACCGTTTGCTGAATAAAAAAACCGCTCCGAGTGAGCGGTTTTTTATTGGCGAAAGCAAAGCAGTTGCGCTATATTTTTCGGGTCATCAAACCAAAGGGCAACGGCTGTGAGTAGTTTGAGCGTCACCTCTGTGAATGTGCCAACCGCGGCGAGCATGTCGGCTCAGGTGTCTGCGCGTCCAAACAAAGTGGCGGGGGACGTTGCGCCACAAGTGGCGGGCCAATCCAAAAACGCGCTGGAGGTCAAACAACAGGCCAAGCCCGACATGCTGGCCAATCTCAAAGCCATTGAGGCGCAAATTGCAGCCCGTGCGCAAGAGGCCGCCAATGTCAACGCCCTCGATATTTCGTACAACAAAAAAGAAGCCTTGCTCTCCGTCAAAGTCGAGCAGCAGCAAACGGGCGACTTGATTCGTGAATTGAAATTCAAAGACTACCAAGCCATGGCCTATTCGCCCCATGGCTACAAAGGCGGTTACGTCGACGTCACGGCGTGATCAAAGCGTTGCACTTGGTTGCGCCCATTGTTTTTCGCTGCATACAAGGTGCTGTCTGCTGCTTGAATGGTTTTCAGCAATTTGTGCTCAGGCACGTGTTCGCTGACACCCGCGGAAATGGTGATGCGCACCTCTTGACTGTCCGGTAGGCGAATCGCACTTTGGCGAAATTTTTCTACCAGCAACTCGGCTTGACGGGTGGCTTGTTCGGCATTGCAGTTGCGTAGTAACACGCAGAACTCTTCCCCGCCGAAGCGACAAGCCATGTCATCCACGCGAAATGCGTTGGCAATCAATCTGCCTGCGTGAGCCAAAACACTGTCGCCACCGAGGTGTCCATGTGTGTCGTTGATCGATTTGAAATGGTCAATGTCGATCATCAAAATCGAAAACGCTGCCTTTTCTTCTGCCAATTTTTCGGCCACTTCAAAAAATGCCCGGCGATTAAAAAGCCCCGTCAACGAATCGCGCTTGGCGCGCTCCGTGATCTCGCCCCGTTGCTCTTCTTGCACCATGGAGTAAAAACTCATGCTGGAACAAACCACAAACAAGGCGCCAAAAATCAACACAGATTGGTGCGTGCCTGCCAAGGTCACCGGCGCCACTGACACGTTGGGATTGATGCCCACCACAGCCGCTCTCGCAAAATAAGTCATGCCCATCACGCCCATGCTGATGGCAAACGCATGGGTTGAAAAAGAAATTGGACGGGGCGAATGTTTGTAAACCACCCGCGCGCTATAGACCAACACCACCGACATTGAAAAGCACACGCCGACCATGGCAATCGCAATCGAGAAGTCGAGAAAGTAATAAGCGAGCAAACTCGCGGCCCCCACGGCCAAGGCCGAGATCACGATGGGCTTGGAAACTCGCACGCGATAAAAAATGGCCGGCGCCACCAAGCCTAGCGTGCCGCCTGCCATCAGAGACACGTTGGCTCCGAGAATGCCGAACAGCGGGGGCAATTCACCACGAAGAAAGTTAAGAATCAGGCTGACCCCGACGCAGCTGATGCCCACCGACCACGTTTTGAGGCCGTAGTTTCTACCTGCAATGGCGCCTTGAAATGTCCAGGTGATGAACGCCATTAACAAAGACAAAATGCCAATCGAAAAAATCAGAGTGCTGGAGTCAAGTTTCATGGGAAGTCACGGGCTTGAGGGGCTGCGTTCAATTCAAATCATGTTGCGAACAACAATCATAAATTGAGGAGCGCCTGAGTAGCATCAGGACGCGTTATTTGCTGGCGATGAGTTTTTCAATCGCCGCCGCGACGTCATGAAAACTGACGGGCTTGTGCAGCACTTCAATGTTCAACTTGGCAAAGAAGTTGATGTGTGAAGGGGTGGTGTCTGCTGTGACGATGATGGCCGGAATTTCTTCGTTGAAGTTATCGCGGAGTTTTTGTATCAGCAGGTCGCCGGTGGTTTGGGCGAGGCGGTAATCGCTCAAGATGCAGTCAATGCGATCCATCGTTGCCAGCTGCGCATCCAGCTCGGTTTCGTATTCAGACAGCACCTGCACATATGCGCCCTTGTTGGCAAGGGTTTGTCGGTAAGCGTCCACGATGATGGGGTTGTCTTCAATCACCGCAATGTGTTTGCCCTGAAGGCTTCGGTGCAAATGCGGTGTTTTGGGCGTCGCGGGCGAGGTGTGAATGTCGTCTTCGCTGGCCGAGGTGGGAAACGCGGTGGTGACCACGAATTTGGCGCCCTGTCCGGGCTCCGAAATCACATGAACGTCAGCCCCAATCAGGTTGCACAAACGTTGAACGATCGAAAGCCCAAGCCCCAAGCCATCGTGCAACGCACGTGTTTTGTCCGCGCGATAAAACTGGTTGAAGATGTGTTGTTGCTCGGAGGGGGCGATGCCGCAGCCTGTGTCACTGACCTCGATCACCAAACCCTCATGGGCGGATTCGAAATGCACCACCACATGACCGCTTTCCGTATATTGAATCGCATTCGAAACCAGATTGTTGGTGATTTGTTGAAGCAGCAGCTTGTCACCACGAACCATCAAATCGGGCACGTCAATCGTCAGCGTCAAACCTTTGCTGCTGGCTTTGGCCTCGTTCAGATCGCGAATCGTGTTGGCCAGATCTTCCAAGCGAAACACGCGGTGACTCACTTGCATCACATCGGCATCGAGCTTGCTGATGTTCAACAACGAGTCAAACATGGCATTCAGGGTGGTGATGCTGCTTTTGATCTTAGAAATTGATTTCTTTTCCAAGCTTGGCAAGTTGTCGAGGCTCAGTAACTCCAGGTAGACATTCACGGCATGCATGGGCTGACGCAAATCATGGCTGGCGACGGCAATGAATTTGGACTTCGCCACATTGGCGGCAATGGATTGATCTCGCTCAGTGGCCAACTCTTGGTAAAGGCGTTCGTTGCGAAATCTAAGACGCACAGAGTTTTCAAAAGTCTTGGCGAAGTTCTTCGCAATGCTCAGGACCACGATGTACAGAGACGCCAAGCCCACCGTGAACGGCCACGGAAAAATGTTGAACGACCACAGCACGGTGCCCAATGACGGAATCATGATGGGCAAGGTGAAGGCATAAAACGTGGCTGTGTTGACGCTGTACGCAAACATGCTCGAGATCATCGCGGCCGTGGTCATGTACACATAGATCATTCGGTTCACCATGTGTAATTCAGGCGCCATCAAGATCCAACCCAATCCCCAGCCAAAGCCCACGATGCCAACCGCATAGGTCATGATTTTCAAATCATGCTGGGGGTGGAGGATCTTGTCTTCTTCGTGGGGCAGCCTGTAAACCATCCACGTGCGAATGCTCACCACAATGCCCATGTAACCGAGCCAGAGTGCCAAGTTCAAAAATGACACCTCATCTTTGAACATCGGAATGCAAAGCAACGGCGCCAAGATGTTGGCAAGCGTGGCAGACCTTGCTGCTTTGGTGATGTGGGCCGATTTTTCGCGCAGCAGATAGAAGTTGTTGACCTCGTCTTCGAGCAACTCGGTACGACCACCTTCAATGGATAGGGGGCTAGGTTTCACTGCTTTGGTATTTCCGCTGGGCTTATGCCAACAGTTGGTGCTTCTGCGCCTTGATCACCGCTTGTGTTCTGTTGAAAACGCGCAGCTCTTTGAATATTTGGTTGATGTGAATTTTGACGGTCTGTTCACTGATGCCGAGGTAATCGGCAATCACCTTGTTAGGGTGACCTTGTGCAATCAAATCCAACACCTCCAACTGCCGTTGCGTGAGGCGAAACTCTTTGGGCTCCGCGCTTTCACTTTTGCCGACATAGCTGCCTTGTGTGGACATCAAGGGTTTGAGCTTGCGAATGATGAAGTCTGCGGTGCTGTTTTTTGACAAAAACATGGACGCACCGGCAGACACCGTTTTGGGTTCCCAGGCGTGCTCGTCCAGTCCCGAAATCGCCACGACTTGTTCGACATTCGGTAGCTCTTTGAACACTTTGATGCCAGCCAAGCCGCTGAGGCCGGGCATCAAGATGTCCAACAAGATCACCCATTGCTTGTTGGAGTTCTCAATCAGCTCGAGCCCTTCGTGCGCACTGCCCGCCACGGCCACCGCAATGCCAGCCGGCACAAACTCGCTCGCCAGTTTTTCGCTCAAAGCATCGCGATACACCGGGTGGTCATCGATGATGAGGAGCGTTTTTTGGCGAGCATTCATTCAACCAATGCTACTGACTGCACGCAGGCCTCACAACTAAACTTTGGTTGTAGGCGCAGACGGATTTCGCCTGAATCGCCCACCTAAAAAGTAGGTCTAAATAATTGCTTGTTGCGGCAGGGCTGGTTGTGTGGCGCTATTTTTCAAAACAACCATGCACGCTTCGACGCGGGTTTTGATCAAGGCCACCTGCCGCTCTAAATCCAGCTGCGTTTGTGAAATAGCCAAAAGAAATTGCATGGCCTGGGG
>JBPCSU010000133.1:0-4176 GCA_051006815.1 Limnohabitans sp. | reverse complement strand
GGCGTGATGACGCTGATGCCGGGCTTGACCAAGTCATCCCAGTCTTTGATGCCTTTGGGGTTGCCTTCACGCACCACCAAAATGATGGTGGAGGTGTAAGGTGCGCTGTTGTGGGGCAAGCGTTTTTGCCAATCTTTGGGAATCAGTTTGCCATGCTCGTGCAACGCATCGGTGTCACCGCCTAAGGCCAAGGTGGCCACATCGGCATCCAAGCCATCAATGATGGAGCGGGCTTGTTTGCCAGATCCACCGTGCGATTGTTTGATGGTCACGTCTTGACCGGTCTTGGCTTTCCAATGTTTGGCAAACGCTTGGTTGAACTCCACATACAACTCGCGCGTGGGGTCGTACGACACGTTGAGCAAGGTGACGGGCGCGGGTTGCGCTGCAGCAAAGCCTGTGACAGCCAGCAAGGCAGTGGCTGCAAGCGTTTTGAGAAAGTGTTGACGCTGAATCATTTTTTTGTTCCCTTCGAATCCATCGAAAAATTGCGATGGATGGATTCTTAGCGCAGCGAGAACAAAAGGGAACGACAGAGTTTTTGGTTGTTAATAACCAAAACATCTAAACCATGTTTACAGCGCGTTCAAAGGAATCTTCAAGTAAGCCACGCCGTTGTCTTCTGGCGGCGGCAACTCACCTGCTCGGATGTTGATTTGTACAGAAGGCAAGATCAACACGGGCATGGCCAAGGTCTTGTCACGCGCGGTACGCAGTTGAATGAAGGTGGCTTCATCCATCCCGTCGTTCAAATGGATGTTGTGCGCGCGCTGCTCCGCAACGGTGGTTTCAAAGCGGACCGGTCGCTCATCCGGTGGATAGTCGTGGCACATGAACAGTCGGGTATTGCTGGGCAAGCTGAGAATTTTTTGCACAGAGGCGTACAAGGTTTTCGCATCGCCACCTGGAAAATCACAACGCGCAGAACCTACATCGGGCATGAACAAGGTGTCGCCAACAAACACAGCATCACCGATGTGATACGCCACACACGCAGGCGTATGTCCGGGGACCGACAGAGTGGTGGCAGTCAAGTTGCCAATGGCAAAAGTCTCGTTGTCAGCCAACAGATGGTTGAACTGCTGACCGTTCGGCTCGAACGCATCTTCCAAATGAAAAATGTCTTTGAATACCCGCTGGACTGCGGTGATGCGATGACCAATCGCTGTTTGCCCACCCAATTTGGCTTTCAGATAGGGCGCTGCCGTGAGATGGTCTGCGTGGGCGTGGGTTTCTAAAATCCACTGCACCGTCAGATTTTTTTCACGCACAAACGCAATGACCCGATCAGCCGATTCGGTGCTGGTGCGGCCAGACTTGGGGTCATAGTCCAACACAGAGTCAATGATGGCGCAGGGTGAGCCCTCGTGTTCATACACCACATACGTCACTGTCCATGTGGCGGGATCGAAGATGCCATGAACGACAGGTGTGAGGGTGGACGGCACAAAATACTCCCTTGATTAAGTGAACAATAATATAGGCAACCACTGAGAAATCGCATGCAAATCGACTGGATTCACTTCACCCCTTGGTCTTCGTTGGCCGGTGGCTTTTTGCTGGGCATTGCCGCAGCTGCCTTGTTTTTGTACAGCGGCCGAATTTTGGGCATCACCGGTATCTTGGAAGGGCTATTACCACCTCAGATGGGTGATACGGGGTGGCGCCTCGCTTTTCTGTTGGGCTTGTTTGTGTCACCTTTGGTCGCGAAACTGTGCTTTCCTGATGGCTGGGTCAGTGCCCCACGCATCGATGCCAATTGGGGCATCGTGGTGCTCGCTGGTTTATTGGTGGGTTTTGGCACACGCTGGGGCGCTGGCTGCACCAGTGGCCACGGCATCTGCGGACTGAGCCGTTTGTCGCTACGTTCGTTGGTGGCCACCTTGTGTTTCATGGGTACGGGGTTTGTGACGGTGTTCGTTCTCCGTCATCTTTTGTGAGGGATGCCACATGTCAAGCATGGTTGAATTTTTAGTGGGTCTGTTGTTCGGTCTGGGACTGTTGTTGTCTGGCATGACGGACCCTGCCAAGGTGCAAGGCTTCTTAGATCTTGCCGGTGCATGGGACCCTTCGCTGGCCTTTGTCATGGGCGGTGGTGTGGGTGTGGGGTTGCTTGGTTTTGCTTGGGCTAAAAAGCAAAGCACCAGCTACTCGGGCTCGGTATTTCATTGGCCCGCGTTGTCACACATTGACCGCGCACTGGTCGGCGGTAGTTTGAGGTTTGGCGTAGGGTGGGGCTTGGCGGGGTTTTGCCCGGGCCCCGCGCTGGTATCGATGGCGGCAGGCAACGACAAAGCCTTGGTATTTGTCCTCGCGATGGTGGTGGGCATGGTGGTGTTTGACCGTGTCTGCCAACCGAAACAAAAGGATTGATAAATGGAAAACTGGTTCGACCTGCCCCAGCTTCTCGAAGCCTTTGGCGACCACTGGGTCCTTGCCGCAGGAGGTGCGCTGATTGGCGTGGTGTTTGGCTTCAGCGCACAGCGCTCGAAGTTTTGCGCACGGGCTGCGGTGATTGAAGGCTGCGAAGGCGAATGGTCAGATCGCTTTGCCGTGTGGATGTTGGCATTTGCCGTGGCCATCCTGGCCTCACAGGCGCTGGTGCTGGGCGAGTTGTTGAAGCCCCAAGGCTCGCGTCACTTGGGCTCACCCGGCAGTATTTCAGGCGCCGTGATTGGTGGCTTGATGTTCGGCATCGGCATGATCATGACGCGTGGGTGCGCCAGCCGTTTGCTGATTTTGTCTGCCAATGGCAACTTGCGTGCACTGCTATCAGGACTGGTGTTTGCCGTGACTGTGCAAGCAACAATCTCAGGGTTGTTGGCCCCGTTGCGCCAATGGATCAACGCGTTGTGGATGGTCGAAGGCGGCGTGCAACGCAACTTGCTGAGCGGCCTGCCTGCAGGATCTGGGTTGGCCGTGGGTGTGTTGCTGGGTGTTGTGGCGTTGTGGGGATTCAAGCGATCAACACAACACAAACAAGCGTGGTCTGTTGGCGGCCTCGTGGTGGGTTTGGCCATCGCCATGGGCTGGGGCTTCACGCAGTGGGTGGCCAGTGCATCGTTCGAACCCATTGCCATTCAAAGCCTGAGTTTCAGCGGCCCTTCTGCTGAATGGTTGATGCGCGCTTTGTCCACTGAAACCGCGCCGAAATTTGGGTTTGATGCAGGGTTGCTGCCGGGCGTGTTTGCCGGGTCTTTGCTGGCCAGCCTGTGGTTTGGCGAGTTCAAGTTTGAAGGTTTTCAAACCGAAAACAAACTCGGCCACTACCTCACAGGTGCTGTGTTGATGGGTTTTGGTGCAGTCAGTGCCGGTGGGTGCACTGTGGGTGCGGGCATGACAGGCGGCGTGATTTTTTCGAACACCGCATGGCTGACATTGGCCTCGATTATTGTGGGGGCTGCCTTGAGCTACAAGCTCCTGAAAGCCATCGACAGCCCCACCTAAACTTACTCAGGCGCGCAACAGGCGGTGCCTTCGGGCACGCCCAACTTGCGCAAGATGATGCCCATGGGGCAGAAGTTGGTGAAGCCGAACTGAAACAAGTTCAACCCCACAAACGCAGTGAAGGCCAAGGCCCAATGGCTCACGAACACCGGACTTTCTTCGACGCCCAAGGCCAGCGACACCATGATGAATAAGCCCGCAAAGATGCGGATGTAACGTTCAACTGTCATTTCAACTCCTAATTAAAAACAGGTTCAAGCGGCAAAGCCGGGGTTGGGCAACACGCCTTCCAGTTTGGGCGTATTGAGCTTGCGCGCAGACACTTTGCCGCCGCTGGCTTTGAGCCACTGCTCAGCCACTTCCCAAACTTGTTTGAGGTTTTGGTTCTTGGCCTCTTCGGCCACGGGGGCCCAACCTGCCACTTTGTATTTTTTGTTGGCATCGATGAGCTTGCCTTTGAGGCGCATCTCACCAATGCGACTACCCATTTTTTCGTTCGGACGGCACACATATTCGAGCCCCCCCACGCGCACCATATCGCCACCTTGTTGGTAGTACGGATCGGGGTTGAACAAGTTGTCGCACACGTCTTCGAGCACGGTTTTGATGGTCTCGCCGGTCATTTCGGTCACGGTGGCGTAAGAGTAGGTGGTGGCCGTCATGTCCATCAACCATTCGCGGGTGATGGCTTGACCTGGCAACAAGGACGTGCCCCAACGGAAACCGGGC
>JBPCSU010000132.1:0-20864 GCA_051006815.1 Limnohabitans sp. | reverse complement strand
GCTTTACTACCTTGCAGTGGTGACTGATAGTGATGAGACTCTATACAAAATTGGCATCACAAACCTCACGGTCCACAAGCGGTTTCCTTCTGTTGATCTAGCCAGAATTCGCGTGGTCAAAACTTGGTCATACGATATAGGTTCAGCGGCAGCCAAACGAGAGATTGATGTATTGAAAGAGCATGCGGACGACCTCTACACGGGCCCAGATGTACTAGCTGGCGCTGGAAACACAGAGCTTTTTGTACGAGATGTGTTGGGTCTGGATTCAGCGGAGGATTTGAAATCCTTTAAACAGTGGAAACAGAGCAAGCTGATTTAGTTGCGTAACCGTTTCACCGCGCCGCCTGAAGCGACATTATGCGTTCCCTCACCGCCTGCCCCAACTCAATCACCGCCAGCGCGTAGTAGCTGCTCCAGTTGTACCGTGTGACCACGTAGAAGTTTTCTGTGCCGGCCACATAGCTGGGGGCTTCCACGCCGTTGAACAACTCAACCAAGGCCAATGGACCGGTGTGCTTTTGAGCTTGCTCGTCGAGTACCGCACCTTTGGCGGTGAAGTTACTGACGCTGAACGAGGGCAAGATGTCGGGCGCTAACAGCGTGGGTTTGTCTAGACGTGCGTCATCAAAGCTCACGGGGTAGTGCGTGGGCATGCCGGTTTGCCAGCCGAAGGCTTTGAAGTAATTGGCGACGGAGCCGATGGCGTCGACCGGGCTGTTGCGCAGATCGATACGGCCATCGCCATCAAAGTCCACCGCAAACTTGGCCACGCTAGACGGCATGAACTGGGGCCAGCCCATGGCGCCGGCAAAGCTGCCGGTGAGAGGGTCACCGTTGTGCTGGTGGGCTTGGACCAAAAAATGCCCCAACTCGGATTTGAAAAACGCTTGGCGTTCAGCGGCGCGTGGGTGTGACGCAGGAAAGTTCAGCGTGAGCGTGGTCAAGGCGTCGAGCACACGGTAGTTGCCCATGTGCTGGCCGTAAAAAGTTTCCACCCCAATGATGCCCACGATCATTTCGGTGGGCACGCCATAGGTTTGTTCGGCACGGGCGAGGGCGCTTTGGTAGGTGTTCCAAAACTGCGTGCCTGCGTCAATGCGGCGCGGTTCGATGAAGCGCTCGCGGTAGGCGCGCCAATTTTTGGTGGCCGGCACGGTGGGGGGCAGCACCAGCTTGGGCACCCCTTTCAAATAATGGGCGTGGCTGAGTTGTTCGCGCACCCAGGCTTTGGGCAGGGCGTGTTGTTGTGCCAGTTCGTCGGCCAGTGCCATCACTTGGGGTGTTTTGCCGTAGGCCGCACCTTTGACTTGTTTGGCGGGGGCTGGCTTGTGCGGACGATGGTGGGGCTTGGCGTGAACCGCGCCCAGCAGGAGGGGGGACATCACCAAGGCCAGTGCGATTTGACGCAGGGCAAGACCTGTTCTGAAAGCTGGATAAATCGGGTTGGTATGTGTTTTCACGCAAGGTTTTCGGCTGTCAAAGCAAGGTCAACATGTTAAGCTGAGTTGAATAAAGACAGAGACGCAACGATGAGCAAAACTGGTTATTACACGCACCCCATGTGTTGGAAGCACGAGATGGGGGCCGGTCATCCTGAATGCCCCGAACGTTTGGATGCGATTCAAGATCGCTTGCTGATCAGTGGCGTGGATTTGGGGCTGACGCAGATGGAAGCCCCCGAGGCGCCCTTGGCTGATATTGAACTGGCCCACGACCGCATGTACATCGCGTCTTTGCGCGGTCTGTCAGACCAGTTGGTGGAAGACATGGCCGCAGGCGGCCCGTCCTACGCGCACATGGATGCCGACACCGCCATCAACGCCTCTACTTGGAAAGCCGCGTTGTCTTCTGCTGGCGCGGCCATTGCCGCCACCGATGCGGTGATTGCAGGTGAATTGCAAAACGCGTTTTGTGCCATCCGTCCCCCGGGTCACCATGCCGAACGCAACAAGGCGGGCGGTTTTTGTTTCTTCAACAACATTGCCATTGCCGTCAAGTACGCCGTGGAGCGCCATGGCTTGAAGCGTGTGGCGGTGGTGGACTTTGATGTGCACCACGGCAACGGCACCGAAAACATTTTGAGTGGCGATGACCGTGTGTTGATGGTCAGCTTTTTTCAGCACCCGTTTTATCCCTACTCGGGCACCGAGCATCCCGCCGCCAACATGGTCAACATTCCGGTACCGGCGTACACCAAGGGCATGGAAGTGCGCGAGCTGATTGAAACCCATTGGGTACCTCGTCTCGAAGCGTTCAAGCCCGAGATGATTTTCATCAGTGCGGGGTTTGATGCGCACCGCGAAGACGACATGGGGCAGATGGGGTTGACCGAGCAAGACTACGCGTGGATCACCTACCGCTTGCGCGACATTGCCGCGCGCCATGCCAAGGGCCGCATCGTGTCTTGCTTGGAAGGGGGCTACGACCTGAGTGCCCTGAGCCGCAGCGTGGAAGCGCACCTGCGCGTGTTGGCTGACCTGTGACCATGACTGAATTACAAGAACTGCTGCTCGACCTGCAAAGCCCCGCGATTGCGCTGGAGCTGCTGGGCGTGGCGGCTTGTTTGCTGCTGTCGTGGGCTATCAGTTGGGCCTTGGGGCGAAACACGGCGGGGCGCACCTCGATTTTGTTTGGCCACCGTGTGTTCGATGGCGTCTTGTTCCCCGCCTTGGCCTTGGTCACGACCTATGCGTTGAAGACGGTGCTGGTCAAGTTCCAGCACGTGCCAGTGCTCAAAGTGGCGCTGCCGGTGCTGGTGTCGTTGGTGGTGATTCGCTTGATTGCGCGCGTGTTGGCGGCGGCCTTCCCTCGCTCCAAGGGCGCACGTCTGATTGAACAAGTGGTGTCTTGGTTGGCGTGGGGATTGGTGGTGCTGTGGGTCATGGGCTGGCTGGGGCCGTTGATGGACGAGCTCGATAGCCTGCATTTCGCGTTGGGCAAAACGCAGGTCAGCGTGTCTCATGTGATTGAGGTGGTGCTGACTGCGAGCTTTGTGTTGGTGTTGACCTTGTGGTTGTCGGCCACCCTTGAGCAGCGCGTGCTGAGCCGCGCCTTCGACGATTTGTCGATGCGCAAAGTGGCTGCCAACGCCTTGCGCGTGTTGCTGCTGGTGATGGGCACCTTGTTTGCCTTGTCTTCGTTGGGCTTTGACTTGACGGCGCTGTCGGTGTTGGGCGGTGCCTTGGGGGTGGGGATTGGCTTTGGCTTGCAAAAACTGGCGGCCAACTATGTCAGCGGGTTTGTGATCTTGCTTGAGCGCTCGCTGCGCATTGGCGATTTTGTGCGTGTGGATGGTTTTGAGGGGCGCGTGACCGACATCAAAACCCGCTACACCTTGGTGCGTGCCAGCAATGGCAGCGAGTCGGTGGTGCCCAATGAATTGCTGTTGACCCAGCGGGTAGAGAACCTGTCGCTCGAAAGCCGCCATCTGCTGCAAAGCTGCACCTTCTGGGTCGAGCTGGACAGCGAGGTGGCGCAGGTGCAGTCTTTGTTGGTGCAAGCCGCGTTGGGGACCGAGCAGGTGCTGGCCGATCCCGCGCCGATGGCGTTGCTGGCCGAAGTGGCGCCCCAAGGTTTACGCTTTACCCTGAATTTCTGGATGGATGACCCGGTGCACGGTCAGTCACTGACCCGTTCGCGTGTCAACATTGCCGCCCTGAGCGCCCTGCGGGCGTCGGGGGTGATGATGATGCGGTCGCCCCAGGAAGTGGTTTTGCGTCACTGAGTTTCTAGGGACAATCCCTAGAGTTGGGCCAGATTCTTAGGAAAATGGGCGTTCAACACTACAATGTGACGTTTACGTAAACGTCAATCTGTTTTTAACAAAATTGGGAGCTTTTGCCATGAAAGTTTTGGTCGCGGTCAAGCGAGTGGTGGACTACAACGTCAAGGTACGCGTCAAGTCGGACCACTCAGGCGTGGACATCGCCAACGTCAAGATGAGCATGAACCCGTTCGATGAGATCGCCGTGGAAGAAGCGGTGCGCCTCAAAGAGAAGGGTGTGGTCACCGAGGTGATCGCTGTGTCCTGTGGCGTGACCCAATGCCAAGAAACCTTGCGCACTGCAATGGCCATTGGCGCTGACCGTGGCATCTTGGTCGAGACGGCCGAAGAGCTGCAACCCTTGGCTGTGGCCAAGTTGCTCAAAGCCTTGGTGGACAAAGAGCAACCCGGCTTGGTGATCTTGGGCAAGCAAGCGATTGACGACGATTGCAACCAAACCGGCCAAATGTTGGCGGCTTTGGGCGACTTTCCCCAAGCCACCTTTGCTTCCAAAGTGGAAGTGGCTGAAGGCAAAGCCAGCGTGAACCGCGAGGTTGACGGTGGTTTAGAAACGCTTTCCATCAGCATGCCAGCCGTCATCACGACTGACTTGCGTTTGAACGAGCCCCGCTATGTGACCTTGCCCAACATCATGAAGGCCAAGAAGAAGCAGCTCGATGTGTTCAAGCCTGAAGACCTCGGCGTCAATGTGGCCCCCCGCATCAAGACCCTCAAAGTGGTCGAGCCTGCTAAGCGCAGCGCGGGCATCAAGGTGCCAGACGTTGCCACTTTGGTGGACAAGCTCAAAAACGTGGCCAAAGTTATCTAAGAATAAGAAGGAGCAAACAACATGACATCCCTCGTTATTGCAGAACACGACAACGCCTCGATCAAAGGCGCAACCCTGAACACCGTCACCGCCGCAGCCGCCATTGGCGCTGGCGTGCATGTGCTGGTGGCCGGCCACAACGCAGGTGCCGCTGCTGCCGCAGCCGCCCAAATTGCGGGTGTGAGCAAAGTGATTCACGCCGATGGCGCAAGCCTCGAAGCGGGTCTGGCCGAAAACGTGGCCGCGCAAGTGCTGGCCATCGCAAGCAACTACACCCACATCTTGTTCCCCGCCACAGCCAACGGCAAAAACGTGGCTCCGCGCGTGGCCGCCAAGCTGGATGTGGGCCAAATCAGCGACATCACCAAGGTGGACAGCCCCGACACGTTTGAGCGCCCCATCTACGCGGGCAACGCCATTGCCACCGTGCAAAGCGCAGATGCTGTCAAGGTCATCACCGTGCGCACCACGGGCTTTGATGCCGCCGCTGCCACAGGTGGCTCGGCCGCTGTAGAAACGGCAGCCGCTGCAGCCGACTCTGGCAAGAGCAGCTTTGTGGGCCGTGAAGTTACCAAGAGTGACCGCCCAGAACTGACCGCAGCCAAGATCATTGTTTCTGGTGGCCGCGCCTTGGGCAGCTCAGAGAAGTTTGACGAAGTCATGACGCCACTGGCCGACAAGCTGGGTGCCGCCATTGGCGCCAGCCGCGCAGCAGTGGACGCAGGCTATGCGGCCAACGACTTGCAAGTGGGTCAAACCGGCAAGATCGTGGCGCCTCAGTTGTATGTGGCTTGCGGCATCAGCGGTGCGATTCAGCACTTGGCCGGTATGAAAGACAGCAAGGTGATCGTGGCGATCAACAAAGACCCCGAAGCGCCGATCTTCAGCGTGGCCGACTTCGGCTTGGAGGCCGACCTGTTTGTGGCTGTGCCCGAGTTGGTGGCGGCCCTGTAAGCTGACTTTGAAAAAAAGGCACTCTGCGGGGTGCCTTTTTCTTGGACCTTGATTTTTTGGAGAGACAACCATGAGTTACATCGCCCCCGTCAAAGACATGATCTTCAACATGGATCACTTGGCTGGTCTGAGCCAAGTGGCGCAAATTCCGGCGTTCGAAGACATGGGAGTGGAAACTGCCCAAGCCGTGCTCGAAGAGTGCGCCAAGTTGAACGAGTCGGTGCTCGTGCCCTTGAACTGGGAAGGCGACAAGAACCCTTCCTCCTTCAAAGACGGCCACGTGACCACCACGCCTGGTTTCAAAGAGGCTTACCAGCAGTACTGCGAAGGCGGCTGGCAAAGCCTGCAACATCCCGCAGACTTCGGTGGCCAAGGCTTGCCCAAAACAATTGGTGCAGCATGTGGCGAGATCATCAACTCGGCCAACATGAGTTTTGCGTTGTGCCCCATGTTGACCGACGGTGCAATTGAAGCCTTGTTGACCGCTGGCTCAGACGAGCTCAAAGCCACCTACCTCGAGAAGCTGATTTCAGGCGAGTGGACCGGCACCATGAACTTGACCGAGCCGCAAGCTGGCTCAGACTTGGCTGCGGTGCGTACCCGTGCCGAACCTTTGCCAGATGGCACGTACAAAGTCTTTGGTACCAAGATCTTCATCACCTACGGTGAACACGACATGGCCGAGAACATCGTGCACTTGGTGTTGGCACGAGTGCAAGGCGCACCCGAAGGTGTGAAGGGCATCAGCTTGTTTGTGGTGCCTAAATTCATGGTGAACAAAGACGGTTCACTCGGCGCGCGCAACGATGTGCATTGCGTGAGCATCGAGCACAAGATGGGCATCAAAGCCAGCCCCACCGCGGTGTTGCAGTATGGCGACCACGGCGGTGCCATTGGTTTCCTTGTCGGTGAGGAAAACCGTGGCCTCGAATACATGTTCATCATGATGAACGCGGCGCGTTACGCCGTGGGCGTGCAAGGCATTTCGATTGCTGAGCGTGCGTACCAAAAGGCCGTGGCTTTTTCGCGTGACCGCGTGCAAAGCCGCCCCGTTGATGGCAGCATGAAAACCAGCGCGCCCATCATTCACCATCCCGACGTGCGTCGCATGTTGATGACCATGCGCGCTTACACCGAAGGTTGCCGCGCCATGGCCACCGTGGCAGCGGCCGCGTATGACGCCTCGCATCACCACCCCGATGCCGACACGCGCAAAGAAAACTTGGCGTTCTACGAATTCTTGGTGCCACTGGTCAAAGGCTTCAGTACCGAGATGAGTTTGGAAGTCACCAGCCTGGGCGTGCAAGTGCACGGCGGCATGGGCTTTATTGAAGAAACCGGTGCGGCGCAGTACTACCGTGATTCGAAGATCTTGACGATCTACGAAGGCACCACCGCTATCCAAGCCAACGACTTGATCGGTCGCAAGACAGGCCGTGACGGAGGGCAAACCGCCAAAGGCATTGCGGCGCAAATTGCTGCCACGGAGGCTGCATTGCTCAAGAGTGGCAGTGCCAACGCCAAGGCGGTAGCCGCACGCTTGAAGGCCGCACGCGAAGCGTTTTTGAGCGTGGTCGAGTTTGTGGTGGCTGGCGCCAAAGCCAGTCCCAATGCCGTGTTTGCGGGCAGCGTGCCTGACCTCATGCTCACGGGCAACTTGGTGGCGGGTTGGCAAATGGCGCGTGCCTTGTTGGTGGCGGAGGAGCTGCTGGCCAAAGGCGAAGACACCGCGTTCATGCAAGCCAAAATCACCACGGCACGTTTCTACGCCGATCACATCTTGGTCAAAGCGCCGAGCTTGCGTGACAGCATCGTGGAAGGTGCGGACAGCGTGACCGAGTTGCCTCTCGACGCGTTCTAAGTTGTTGAAAGAAGGTCTGCCATGTCGCGTTTACCACCCGTCTTGCAATCGCTCAAGTTTCCTGTGATCGCATCTCCGCTGTTCATCATCAGCAACCCCAAGTTGCTAATTGCACAGTGCAAGGCCGGTGTTGTGGGGTCGATGCCTGCACTCAACGCACGTCCCGCAGAGCAGTTGGAAGCGTGGTTGATTGAAATCACTGAAGCCTTGGCCGCACACAACCGCGACCATCCGGATCAACCGGCAGCCCCGTTTGCCATCAACCAAATCGTGCACAAAAGCAATGACCGCCTCGAGCACGACATGGCGCTGTGTGTGAAATACAAAGTGCCGATCATCATCACCTCGTTGGGTGCGCGTGAAGACGTGAATGCGGCCGCGCACAGCTACGGCGGCATCGTGCTGCATGACGTCATCAACAACAAATTTGCCAAGAAGGCGATCGAGAAGGGCGCCGATGGCTTGATCGCCGTGGCCGCAGGTGCCGGTGGCCATGCCGGCGTGAAAAGCCCGTTTGCCTTGGTGCAAGAAATTCGCGAATGGTTCGATGGCCCTGTGGCGTTGAGTGGCTCCATCGCCACGGGCGGTGCGGTGTTGGCAGCGCGAGCCATGGGGGCTGACTTGGCCTACATCGGCTCGGCCTTCATTGCCACCGAAGAGGCCCGTGCGGCCGATGACTACAAACAAGCCGTGGTCGATGGCACGTCCGACGACATCGTGCTGAGCAACTTGTTCACGGGCGTGCACGGCAACTACTTGGCACCCTCCATTCGCAAGGCGGGACTCGACCCCGAGCATCTGCCCGAGAGCGACCCCAGCAAGATGAACTTTGGTGGCGGTGCGCAAAAAGCGTGGAAAGACATTTGGGGTTGTGGCCAAGGCATTGCCGCGGTGAAGGCCGTGGTGCCCGCGGCTGAGTTGGTGGCACGCTTGAAACGCGAGTACCAAGAGGCCAAGCAGCGTTTGTCGATCTGACCTGACGATGGTCGTAAAAAAGCCGCTCGATGGAGCGGCTTTTTTGTGGGTGACAGGCGCGTTTAACGCAGCACCAGCACCGGCACGTTGGCGTGGGTCAGCACCTGTTGTGTTTCGCTGCCCAACAACAAGCGCTTGATGCCACGGCGGCCATGCGAGGCCATGACGATCAAATCGGCTTTGTGTTTTTTGGCCGCCGCAATCACCGCGTCGGACACGATGTCTGACTTCACCACCACGGCTTTGGCGTTCACGCCTTTGGCTTTGGCGGCTTTGGCCACAGCGTCGACCACTTTTTGTGCGGTGTCGGTCCACTGTTTTTCAATTTTGGAAACTTCGGTGGCGCTCAAAGGGAGGGAGCCTTCGAAGTAGCTTTGTGGGTAACGGGGCGTGACTTTGACGGCCACCAACTCCGCGCCACTCAGAGCAGCCAGTTCGACCGCACTGTTGACTGCTTTCTTGGACAATGTAGATCCGTCGGTTGCGACCAAAATTCGTTTGTACATAAACTGCTCCTCGGTTGTTGATGGATCAAGCTTAACGCACACAGGTGCTGAAGTCTTGATCAAGCTCAATTACTTTGAAATTTACGCCTTTAAGCTCTGCACCCGTATGTCTTCAGAATCATCCCCCGTCGCTTTGCTGGACGACCGCCAAGAGTGGTTGCGCTTCAGCCAGCAACACACCCCGACGGAAGCTTCCGATGCCGCCCGGGTGTGGGATTCGCATGTGGTGATTGAAGGCATGCATTGCGCAGCCTGCGCGTTCACGGTGGAAGAAGCGTTGTTGTCGGTGCCCGGTGTGTGCGCTGCGGAAGTGAATGCCGCCACCCACCGTGCCAAGGTGGTGTGGTCGCAAGACCAAGTGATGCCCTCGCAGTGGATGGCAGCCATCGCGCGTGCCGGCTATGGGGCATTGCCCGCCGCAGACAGCAGCTTGCGCCAAGCGCGCTACGAGGAAACGCGTCTTGCACTGTGGCGCTGGTTGGTGGCCGGCTTTTGCATGATGCAAGTCATGATGTATGCCTACCCTGCGTATGTGGCTGGGGAGGGCGACATCACCCCCGACATGGTGGACTTGTTGCGTTGGGCCTCTTGGGTGCTGACCTTGCCGGTGGTGTTTTTTTCATGCGGTCCCTTTTTTCGCAGCGCCTTGCGTGACATTCGCTTGCGCCAAGTCAGCATGGACTTGCCGGTGGCGTTGGGCATGGCCATCACCTTCATGCTCAGCTCGGCCGCCACGTTTGAGCCCAACGGCATGTTTGGGGGCGAGGTGTACTTTGACTCGCTCACCATGTTTGTTTTCTTCTTGCTTACCGGGCGTTGGCTAGAGCTGCGCGTGCGCGACCGCACCGCAGGCGCGCTGGAAACCCTGATGAACCGCCTGCCCGAGAGTGTGGAGCGTCAATTGCCCAACGGCACGTTTGAGCGTGTGGCCGTACGTCGTTTGTTGCCCGGTGATGTGATTCGCGTCTTGCCTGCGGAGAGCTTTCCTGCGGATGGCGTGATCTTGCAGGGTGAAACCTTGGCCGACGAGGCGTTGCTGACCGGTGAGTCGCGCCCGCAGCCGCGTGCCGTGGGTGACGCGGTGGTGGCGGGCAGTCACAACCTGATGGCGGCGGTGTGGGTGCGTGTGGATCAAGTGGGTGAGAACACGCAGTTCTCACAAATCGTCTCGTTGATGGAAAACGCGTCGCTGCAAAAACCGCGCTTGGCACAGTTGGCCGACCGTGTGGCCAAGCCTTTTTTGCTGGGGGTGCTGGTCATGGCCGCGCTGGCCGCTTTGTATTGGTGGCCGACGAGCCCCAGCCACGCGCTGATGGTGGCAGTGGCCGTGTTGGTGGTGACCTGCCCCTGTGCGCTGTCCTTGGCCACGCCGGCGGCGATGCTGGCGGCGGCCGGTAATTTGGCGCGCCATGGGGTGTTGGTGCGCAACCTGCAAGCCTTGGAATCTTTGGCCACGATTGACACTTTGATTTTTGACAAAACCGGCACGCTGACCCAAGACGGGCAACGCGTCACGCGCAGCTGGACGGCCGCTGCCGTGGACCCCTCCTATGCACTGCGCGTGGCTGCGGCGTTGGCGCGCCATTCGCTGCACCCGCTGTCTCGCGCCTTGGTACGCGCGAGCGACGAACAGGCCCATGTGGCCGCTCTTGAAGCGACCGATGTTCACGAGGTGATTGGCCAAGGCCTGGAGGGGGTGGTGGGGCAGACGTTTCGCTTGGGTTCGGCCGCGTTTTGTGCACCAAAAGATAAGGGAATACCCGAGGAAGCCTTGGTTTGCCAAGTACACTTGTGCACTGAACAAACTTGGCTGGCCAGTTGGCAGTTGTCTGAGGATGTGCGGCCCGATGCGTTGCAAACCGTGGCCTCGCTCGAAGCGCTGGGCGTTCGCGTGTGGTTGCTGTCAGGGGATCGTCCCGAAGCCGTGGCCCAAGTGGCCCAACAAGTCGGCGTGGCGCATGCCTTAGGCGCTTGCACCCCGAACGACAAGTTGTTGCAGATGCAAACCGCACAAGCGCAAGGCGCGCGTGTGGCGATGGTGGGAGACGGCTTGAACGATGGCCCTGTGTTGGCCGGTGCCCACGTCTCGATGGCATTTGGCAATGCGGTGCCTTTGGCGCAATCCAAGTCTGATTTGGTGCTCATGGGGGGCGGCCTGATGGTCGTGGCGCAAAGCGTGAAGTTGGCGCGTCAAACCCTGCGGGTGGTCAAACAAAACTTGGTGTGGGCGGCTGCCTACAACGCTGTGTGCGTGCCTTTGGCTGCACTGGGTTGGCTGCCGGCTTGGTTGGCTGGCTTGGGCATGGCCTTGAGTTCGTTGTGGGTCGTGGTGAATGCTTTACGACTAACGAGAGGTTTTTGATGGATATTTTGTACCTTCTGATTCCGTTGTCGGTGCTGTTGGTGCTGTTCATCTTGGGTGGGCTCTGGTGGGCCATTTACCAAGGTCAATTTGACAGCGTCGAGCAAGAAGGTGAGCGTATTCTTCGTGACGATTGATTTGAATCAATAACGTGAAAGCGTTATTTGAGGATACTGGTTTGAAAAATGAAAGGTGACCGATGAACTCATCACAGCACGCCGTTTACAACGACACCGTTGTACGGCAGTTTTCCATCATGGCGGTGGTTTGGGGCGTAGTGGGCATGTTGGTAGGCGTGATCGTTGCCTCCCAACTCGCTTGGCCTGAACTGAACTTTGGTATCCCTTGGTTGACCTACGGTCGTCTGCGCCCATTGCACACCAATGCGGTGATCTTTGCGTTCGGTGGTTCTGCCCTGTTCGCCACCAGCTACTACGTGGTGCAGCGCACCTGCCACACCGCGTTGTTCTTGCCTAAGTTGGCTTCCTTCACCTTCTGGGGTTGGCAGTTGGTCATCTTGGCAGCAGCCGTGAGCTTGCCCTTGGGCTTCACCCAAGGTAAGGAATACGCTGAACTCGAGTGGCCCATCGACATCTTGATCGCTGTGGTCTGGGTGGCTTATGCGGTGGTGTTCTTCGGTACCGTTGGCACACGCAAGGTCAAACACATTTACGTGGCCAACTGGTTCTACGGTGCGTTCATCATCGCTGTGGCGTTGTTGCACATCGTGAACAGCGCGGCCATTCCTGCTGGCTTGATGAAGTCCTACTCTGCCTACGCTGGCGCACAAGATGCGATGGTGCAATGGTGGTACGGCCACAACGCGGTGGGTTTCTTCTTGACCGCTGGCTTCTTGGGCATGATGTATTACTTCATCCCTAAACAAGCGGGTCGCCCTGTGTACTCGTATCGCTTGTCGATCGTTCACTTCTGGGCGTTGATCTTCACTTACATGTGGGCAGGTCCTCACCACTTGCACTACACCGCGTTGCCTGACTGGACGCAGTCTTTGGGCATGGTGTTCTCGCTGGTGTTGTTGGCACCTAGCTGGGGCGGCATGATCAACGGCATCATGACCTTGTCTGGCGCATGGCACAAACTGCGTGAAGACCCGATCTTGCGTTTCTTGATCGTGTCCTTGTCGTTCTACGGTATGTCCACGTTCGAAGGCCCCATGATGGCCATCAAAACGGTGAACGCCTTGAGCCACTACACAGACTGGACCGTGGGCCACGTGCACTCAGGTGCTTTGGGCTGGGTGGGCTTGGTGTCCATGGGGTCTATCTACTTCTTGATTCCTAAGCTGTTCGGCCAAAAAGAAATGTTCAGCAAGAAGGCAATTGAAGTTCACTTCTGGTTGGCCACCATTGGCATCGTGTTGTACATCGCTGCCATGTGGATTGCCGGTGTGATGCAAGGTCTGATGTGGCGCGCCATCAACGCGGACGGCACCTTGACCTACACCTTCGTGGAATCTGTCAAAGCCACTTACCCCTTCTACGTGATTCGCGTGACTGGCGGTTTGTTGTACCTGAGCGGCATGGTCATCATGCTCTGGAACGTGGTTCAAACAGCGACCCGTGGTAACGCCGTGAGCGTTGCGATTCCCGCACCTGCCCACGCCTGAGGAGAAATAAATGTCAGATAACCACTCAAAAGGTCTCTCCCACGAACGCGTGGAGACCAGCAACTTTTTGATGATCGTGCTGATCTTGATCGCCGTTGCTTTCGGCGGTTTGGTCGAGATCGTGCCTTTGTTCTTCCAAAAGTCCACCACTGAACCCGTGACGGGCGTCAAGCCTTACACCGCGTTGCAATTGGCAGGTCGCGATGTCTACATCCGCGAAGGTTGCTACAACTGCCACTCGCAAATGATTCGTCCTTTCCGCGCTGAAACATTGCGTTACGGCCACTACTCAGTGGCTGGCGAGTCTGTGTATGACCACCCCTTCCAATGGGGCAGCAAGCGCACCGGTCCAGACTTGGCCCGCGTGGGCGGCAAGTACAGCGACGAATGGCACCGTGTTCACTTGAACAACCCACGCGATGTGGTGCCAGAGTCCAACATGCCTGAGTACCCCTGGTTGTTGAAGAACACCGTGGACGCGGCCCAAGTGCCACGCAACATGGCCGCTTTGCGCAAAGTGGGTGTGCCTTACACCGATGAAGAAATCGCCAAGGCCACAGAAGAAGTCACAGGTAAAACTGAGATGGAAGCTGTGATTGCTTACCTCCAAGGTCTGGGCCTCGCGCTCAAGTAAGGAGACACCCCATGGATGTCAATGACCTGCGCGCAGTCACCACTGTGATCTCGTTCGCCATCTTCGTTGGCATCATGGTGTGGGCCTTTTCTCGTCGTAACAAAGAAGATTTCGAAGCAGCTTCCAAGCTGCCCCTCGATCAAGACTGAGGCCCCACAAAGCCTTTGTAAAGGAATCGGATCATGAGTGATTTCACAAGTAATTTCTGGTCGGTGTTCATCGCCGCCATTTCAATTCTCGGTATCGTTTACTGCGCATTTCTGCTTTGGTTCTCGGCCAAAGTGAAGGTGTCGGCACACGACGACACAGACGGTACAACCGGCCACGTGTGGGACGGTGACTTGCGTGAAATGAACAACCCATTGCCACGTTGGTGGCTGTGGTTGTTCATCATCACCATGGTGTTTGCTGTGGTGTACGGCTTGGCTTACCCAGGTTTGGGTAGCTTCGCTGGCAAGTTGGGCTGGTCTTCACAAGGTCAATACGAAGCCGAGGTGGCCAAGGCCAACCAAGAGCTTGAGCCTTTGTATGCTGCTTTCAACGCACAAACCCCTGAGCAATTGGCAGGTGATCCCAAAGCCATGGCGGTGGGCGAGCGTTTGTTCATGAACAACTGTGCACAGTGCCACGGCTCTGACGCGCGCGGCTCCAAAGGCTTCCCCAACTTGACCGACAGCGACTGGTTGCACGGTGGCACAACGGACAAGATCAAAGAGACCATCACCAAAGGTCGCATTGGTCAAATGCCGCCCATGGCTGCCGCTGTGGGTACGCCTGAAGATGTGCGCAATGTGTCGCACTATGTGATGAGCTTGTCGGGCAGCCCCCATGACTCGGTCAAGGCCGCGTTGGGCAAAGCCAAGTTCGGTGCTTGCGCCGCGTGTCACGGTGTGGACGGTGCAGGCATGCAAGCAGTGGGTTCTGCCAACTTGACCGACAAAGTTTGGTTGCACGGTTGGGGCGAAGAGGCCATCACTGCCATGATCAACAATGGCAAAGTCAACCAAATGCCTGCGCAAGAAGGCCGTTTGACTGCTTCACAAATCCATGTGCTGACTGCTTATGTTTGGGGCTTCTCTAACAAACCTGCTGCAAAGTAATTTGTGTTGAATTCAGCTGACGACTCTCAGCCACGCAAGACCATCCCCATCGTGCCAGAGCCTTCGGGCTCTGCGGACGAGGCGATGGTCTCGCTTTATGCGGCATCTAAAAAAATCTACCCTCGCTCTGTCGAGGGTATCTTTGCTTATTGGCGTTGGATTTTTGTTGTCCTGACGCAGTTGATTTTTTATGGCCTGCCTTGGCTGGAGTGGGGCGCACGCCAAGCGGTGCTGTTTGATTTAGCTGCACGCCGTTTCTATATATTTGGCTTGGTCTTGTACCCGCAAGACTTTATTTATCTGACAGGTTTGCTGGTCATCTCAGCGCTGGCCTTGTTTTTGTTTACCGCGGTGGCGGGGCGTTTGTGGTGTGGCTTTGCATGCCCACAAACCGTGTACACCGAAATATTTTTGTGGATCGAACGCAAGATCGAAGGCGATCGTTCGGCCCGCATGCGTTTGGATGATGCCAATTTCTCCCTCGAGAAATTGGTGAAGAAGTGGTACAAGCACCAGATTTGGATCTTCTTCTCCATCTGGACGGGCTTCACATTTGTGGGTTACTTCACGCCGATTCGTGAACTGGCGATGGAGTTCTTTCTCACCCGCATGAGCGCGTGGGAACTGTTCTGGGTGTTTTTCTACGCCTTTGCCACTTACGGCAATGCCGGCTTCATGCGCGAGCAGGTGTGCAAGTACATGTGCCCCTATGCGCGCTTCCAAAGTGCCATGTTTGATGCCGACACCCTCATCGTCACCTACGATGCGGCGCGCGGTGAGCCCCGTGGCCCACGCTCTAAAAAAGCCGACCTGGCTTTAGAGAATCTGGGCGCGTGTGTGGACTGCACCTTGTGCGTGCAGGTGTGTCCGACGGGCATTGATATTCGCAACGGCTTGCAGTACGAGTGCATCGGCTGTGGGGCTTGTGCCGACGTGTGCGACACCGTGATGGACAAGATGGGTTACCCCCGGGGTTTGGTGCGCTTCTCCACGCAAAACGCCATCGAAAACAACTGGACGCCACAGCAAACCTGGAAACGGTTGATGCGTCCGCGCATTCAGATTTACACCATGATTTTGGTGGCCATTGTGATTGGCCTGCTGGTGTCGCTGGGCTTGCGCACCCCGTTTAAGGTGGATGTGGTGCGCGATCGTTCCACGCTCTCGCGCATCACCGAGTACGGCACGCTTGAAAACGTGTACCGCTTGCAAATCATGAATGCGACGGAACGCACGCAAACGTTCAAGTTGGCTGTACGCGGCTTACCCGGGCTCAAGATCACCACGGAAACCGAGGTCAGTGTGGATGCTGCCCAAGCCCGTTGGGTGGTGTTGCGCGCAGACATTCCTTATGGTTCGTCAGAGGCGGGCTCTCATAAAATTCAATTTGACATAGAGGCGCAAGGAACGAACGACCTCGTTGTTGAAAAGTCGGTCTTCATTGTTCCTCGCTAAATCACCATGACACACACACCTGAAACCGATACAAAACCGTGGTGGAAATACCCCATGGTTTGGCTCATCATTGCGGGTCCGCTGGCGGTGGTGATTGCGGGGTTTGTGACCTTGGTGATTGCCGTGCGCATGCCCGATCCCGTGGTGGCCGAGGACTACTACCGTCGAGGCTTGAACATCAACAAAACCTTGGCCGACGAAAACGCGCAAAGCTTGGCCCCTGCTATGCAAAGTCGCAACCACGCGGCCACGCCCAAGCCCTGATCCTCCATGAAAACCCCGAGGGAGGGCAGGGGGAAAGCCTCCTAAACTGAGCGCGGTTCTTTCCTAGGAGGAAGTTGATGGTGTCTCAGCGAATGATGTCCGTGGCTTGGCCGGCTTTCATCATGGCCGGTGTTTTAGAAATGCTGGTGTTTGCCGTGGTGGATCCCCATGACATGCAGTGGTTCGGGCAACCCATTGAGATGTCGCGGCAGGGTATTTACACCTTGGCGTTTTTTGCCTTCTGGTTGGTCACATCGTTGTCCAGCATGTTGACCACCTATCTCTCGGCGCCATCGTCCGCGTTAGAGCCCCGCAGCGTTTAATTTACAAAGGCTGGCAGGTCTGCGCGTTCACGATCAGTTTGAGCGCATCGGGATTCAAGATGCGCACATGGCGCTGCTTGACCTCCACAATGCCGTCTTCGGCAAACTTTGAAAACGTGCGGCTGACGGTCTCGAGTTTGAGGCCCAAGTAGCTGCCAATTTCCTCGCGCGTCATGCGCAAAATCAGCTCTGATTGCGAGAACCCCCGTGCATGCAAGCGTTGCACCAAGTTCAACAAAAAGGCCGCCAAACGCTCTTCGGCGCGCATGCTGCCCAGCAGCAACATCACACCGTTTTCGCGCACGATTTCACGGCTCATGATTTTGTGCACATGGCGCTGCAGCGCCGAGATTTCGCGTGACAGTTCTTCAATGCGGTCAAACGTCATCACGCACACTTCGGCGTCTTCTAGCGCAATCGCATCGCAGGTGTGGTGGTCACTGACGATGCCGTCCAACCCGATGATTTCGCCCGCCATTTGAAAGCCTGTGACTTGGTCACGGCCGTCTTCCGAGGAAATGCTGGTTTTGAAAAAGCCTGTACGGATGGCATACAGCGCATTGAATTTTTCCCCGTTGCGGAACAAGTTGTCGCCGCGTGCCACTTTGCGTCGTGTCGCCACCACCTCGTCGATGCGCTGCATTTCAGAGTCATTCAGACCCATGGGCATGCACAATTCACGCAAATTGCAATTGGAGCAAGCGACTTTGATGCTGTTGGTGTTCATGAGGGGAGTCGGGGGTTGTTGATGCACATCAAGAACTTAAATTCTGTTTCGGGTGACATTATCGGTCGTAAAGATGACGGACAACTTATGACTTCTGCTGCATGCCCCCCTGAGCTGACACAGGCTGATCCGATCAGCCCCGAGTTGTTGCGTCGCTACGACGTGGCAGGCCCTCGCTACACCTCTTACCCTACGGCGGATCGGTTTGTTGAAGCCTTTGGCGAAGCCGATTATTTACAGGCCTTGGAACAACGCCGCGAAGGCTTGGCCGTCAAAGCGTATCCGCTGTCCTTGTACGTGCACATCCCGTTTTGCGAGTCGCTTTGCTACTACTGCGCGTGCAACAAAATCATCACCAAACACCATGAACGGGGTGAAGAGTATTTGCGCTACCTGACCCGCGAGGTCGAACTCACCGTGAGCCACATGGGCGCCGGGCAAAGCGTGTCTCAACTGCACTTGGGCGGGGGCAGCCCCACCTTTTTGAGCGACAGCGAGCTCAACGCCTTGATGGCCATGCTGCGCCGCAGTTTCACCTTTGTGCCCGGTGGTGAGTATTCGGTGGAGATCGATCCCCGCACTGTGACCCGCGAACGCCTGGCCAACTTGGCCCAGCAAGGTTTCAATCGCTTGAGTTTTGGCGTGCAAGACTTTGAGCCTGCGGTACAAAAAGCGGTGCACCGCATCCAGCCGGCTGAGCAGGTGTTTGATTTGGTCGCAGTCTCGCGTGAGCTGGGCTTTGATTCGGTCAACGTGGACTTGATCTATGGCTTGCCCATGCAGACGCCGGAAACCTTTGAGCGCACGTTGGACCAAGTGGTCAAGCTGCGCCCCGATCGCATTGCGCTGTATGCCTACGCGCATTTGCCTGAGCGCTTCAAACCTCAGCGCCGCATTCATGCGGTTGATCTGCCACCGGCGGCGTCCAAATTGACCATGCTCTCCAGCGCCATGCGCGTGTTGATGGCGGCGGGCTATGTGTACGTCGGCATGGACCACTTTGCCTTGCCCACCGATGCCTTGGCTGTAGCCAAGCGCCAAGGACGTTTGCATCGCAACTTCCAGGGCTACAGCACCCAACCCGATTGCGACTTGGTGGCCTTGGGCGTGTCCTCCATTGGTCGCGTCGGCGCCACGTTCAGCCAAAACGTCAAAACCTTGGACGAGTACTACGACTTGCTCAACCAAGGCCGCCTGCCGGTGCAACGCGGCATGGCCTTGTCGCGGGACGATTTGGTGCGCCGTGCCGTCATCATGGCCTTGATGTGCCAAGGCAGTGTGTTGTTTGAGTCCATCGAGTTGTCGCACCTGATTGACTTCAAAACCTACTTTGCCCCTGAGCTTCAAGCCTTGACGGCCATGCAAGACCAAGGCTTGCTGAGCATGGACGACTCGGGCATTTACGTGACCGAGTTGGGCTGGTTCTTTGTGCGTGGCGTGGCCATGGTGTTTGACAAATATTTGCAGACCGACCGCACCCGCGCGAAGTTCTCTAAAATTATTTGATGAACTCCACCTTAGCCCTCACCGCCTTGCTCATGGGGTTGGCGGGCGGGCCGCATTGCTTGGCCATGTGCGGTGCCGTGTGCGCCGGCATCGGCCGCTCAGCCCAACAGCAAGGGGCTGGCCGAGGCATCTCTGCTATTTTGCTGTTCCAGCTTGGCCGCATCATGGGCTATGCCATCTTGGGTGCTGTTGCCGCCACCACCATGCAAGGCGTGGGCTGGCTCAGCACCCAATCGGCGGTGTTTCGCCCTGTTTGGACCTTGGTTCACATCCTCGCTTTTTTGATTGGCGTGCTGCTGTTGTGGCGCGCAGAGCAACCGCTGTGGCTAGACGGATTTGGCCGTGCTGTCTGGCGCCGTGTGCAAGCCCTAACAGCGCACTTGAAGTTGCGCCAAGGCGGCGCTGTGCTGTTGGGCTTTTTGTGGGCCTTGATGCCGTGTGGCTTGTTGTACGGCGCCTTGCTGGTGGCTGCACTCAGCAACCACCCGCTGGAGGGCGCGGGGGTGATGGCCTTGTTCGCTTTGGGCAGTGCCTTGGTGCTGACCATTGGGCCTTGGTTGTGGCTGCGCATGCGCAATGCCGACGGCGTGCAGTTGGCGGGCAACCCGTCTGCGGGGGCATGGGGTGTGCGTTTGGCAGGTGCTGCCTTAGCCGCCAGTTCTGCCTGGGCCCTGTGGATGGGTCTGGTGGAGTACCAAGCCCCGTGGTGCTTGGTGCCTCAGTGAATCAGCTGCTGATGCCTTTGTAGAACATGTAGATCGCCAGCACATACAGCACGCTGGCAAACACGCGTTTCAATTTCTTCACCGGCAGCATGTGGGCGGCTTTGGCCCCCAGCGGTGCGGTGAACACGCTGCAAGCCGCAATCACCACCAAAGCGGGAATCCAGAGGTAGCCCACCGCATCTGCAGGCAGGCCTTCCACCGTCATGCCACTGACGATGTAGCCGGCCACGTTGGCCACGGCAATCGGAAAGCCCAAGGCCGCACTGGTAGCCACCGCGTTGTGGATGGCTACGTTGCACCACGCCATGAAGGGCACGCTGATAAAACCACCGCCCGCACCGACCAAGCCCGACAGAAAACCAATCGCGCTGCCGGCACCCACCAACCCCGCTGTGCCTGGCACTTGGCGTGTGGGCGCTGGTTTTTTGTCCAAGAACATTTGCGTGGCGGAGAAGCCCACAAACAACCCAAAGAAGATGGCCAGGTAAGCCCCTTTGAGCAGCGCAAACACGCCCAAGCTACCGATCATGCTGCCCAGCACAATGCCCGGCGCCAAGCCCTTGACCAAGTCCCACCGCACAGCGCCACGTTTGTGGTGCGCACGCACGCTGGAGATGGAGGTGAAGATGATGGTCGCCATGGAGGTGGCAATCGCCATCTTGACCGCCAAGTCGGCGTCCACCCCGCGCTGCGACAACATGAAGGTGAGGAACGGCACCATCACCATGCCGCCGCCAATGCCCAACAGGCCAGCCAAAAAACCTGTGCAGGTGCCGAGCACGGCGAGTTCGAGAATCAGTTGGGGGTGGAGGTCCATGAGGTGCAGGCCTTGAGTGAATAAAAGGTGTCTGCAAGGAGCCTCAGGGCCGTCATCCTGAACCGGGGGTTCAGGTGGGCGAGGTCAGTTTGACGTTGGGTTCATCTGACGCGAGACGCTCACGCTCATCAAACGATGTTCCAAGCCCGAGCTCTATGAGCATTGGTTCAAGGAAATATAAAGCCCCAAGGACTTGCAGACGCCTTGATTGTAGGTGGGCTTAAATCAGTTGGTTGTCGCGTGCGAGCACCGCATCCATGCGTTGCAGCAGGTTGTGCAAGTCGGTGGCCGAAGTGCTGCTGTCCGTGCCTGCAGCCGCTGCAGGGCGGTCGGTCAAATCGAAAGCCAAGTTGAGGGCCGCCAGCACCGCAATCCGGTCACGGGCTTTGATCTTGCCGGCATCGCGAATCTTGCACATGGCTTCGTCGACCTT
>JBPCSU010000131.1:0-7012 GCA_051006815.1 Limnohabitans sp. | reverse complement strand
GCTCAAGAGCAAAGGATGGACTGAGGCCGAAAGCATCGGCTTCTTCAACGCACTGACCGCGCACACCGACGTCCTAGCCACCGAACCGGGTACCAACAAACTGATTGCGTTGCACGCCGCCTATGCTGTCGGCGCGGCTTACCAAACAGCCAAGGACCAACAGGCCGCCTTTGATTTCTCTGACCTATTGAAAAATTTGTATCACGCAGTCATGGCAGACGATGACCGATTGGCAACCGCCATTCGCCAGCAATACCCCGTGGCCTTGGTGGACGAATTTCAAGACACCGACCCTTGGCAATACGGCACGCTCAACCGCATCTATGCACCGTCGACATGTTCAAACGCCAATGCTTTGGTGATGATTGGTGACCCCAAGCAAGCCATCTACAGTTTTCGAGGGGCAGACTTAAACACCTACCTGAAAGCGCGCAAGGATGCCCGCGCGCACAACCCCGAACCCCTGCACACGCTGACGGGGAACCACCGTTCCACAGAAGAGCTCGTGGCGGCCCTCGACCATGTCTTCACTCAAGCCGACAAGCCATTTGCATCGGCGCAAGGTGAAATTGAATTCGTCAAGGTCACGGCACAAGGCAAAGAAAAGCCGCTCATCGTGCAGGGACTAAAACAGCCGGCACTCACTGTCTGGCACATGCACCCTGAAGGTGATGCCGATGTGGTGGGCATCGACCGTTACCTGCAACACACCGCTGCGGTGTTTGCAGATCAAATGGCCGGGTTGCTCAATGCGCAAGCGGCCACCCCCGGCGACATGGCGGTGTTGGTGCGCAGCCAAAAGCAAGCCGACGCTATACGCCATGCGCTGCGTGTTCGCCACATTCCCAGCGTGTATTTGTCGGACCATACCAACGTGTACAAATCCACCGAGGCCACCGACTTGTGGCGCATGCTGCGCGCTGTGGCCTCACCTCACAAGATCAACGATGTGCGCACGGCCATCGGCAGCCGTTTGTGGATGCTCAATTGGCAAGAGCTGCCCGCCACGCTGCAAGAGGAATCGCAGTGGGAACCCTTGCTCGAGCAATTCCACCAATGGCACGCGCTGTGGCAACAACACGGCGTGCTGCCCATGTTGCACCACTGGTTGCACAGCCAACAGGTGGCACAACGCCTCCTCGCCCAAGCCGATGGTGAACGCCGTTTGAGCAACCTGCTGCACTTGGGTGAACTGTTGCAACACGCCGCACAAAGCCTGCAAGGCGAACATGCATTGGTGCGTTTCTTGGGCGAACAAATTCAAAGCCTGCACCACGACAGTGACGCCCAACAAGCCCGCTTAGAGACCGATGCGCTGTGCGTGAAAGTCATCACGTACCACAAGAGCAAGGGCTTGCAATACCCCTTGGTGTTTGTGCCATTTGCCGGTGCATTTGGGGTGGAGAAAAAAGCCAAAACCAATTTTGCCCAAGAAGATGAGGGCGAGGACGACAGCGACCCCACCGCCACCTCGGTCGAAGAAGACATGCGCTTGCTCTACGTGGCACTCACCCGCGCCAAACGCGGGTTGTGGCTGGGCGTGGCCGAAACCAAAAACGACTTGAGCGGCAGCGCTGACAAAAACACCCTCAAACGCAGTGCGTTGTCCTTGCTGCTCAACCGTCAAGCGCGTGGGGACCTGCGACGTCAACTCGACGCGGTGTGGAAGCCCTGCACGCACATTCATGTATCTGACTTGCCGACGCTGCAAGGGCTGATTTACGAGCCGCCCGCTCACACACATGAACCCAAACCTGCACGGACGCCTGAACGTCGACACCACAGCTTGTGGTGGACGGCCAGCTTCAGCGCCATCACGCGGGGGTTGATGGCCGAATCCAAACGCGACGAAGACACCGCTGCCGCTCTGATTGACGCGCAGCCACACCACCCAACAGACAGTGAAACGGCACCCGCTGCATCGGCTGCATCGGCTGCATCGCCTCACGCTGACAGTAGCAGCCGCTGGCAAAGTTTTTCTGCAGGCGCACGCTACGGCACGCTGCTGCATGATCTGCTGGAGTGGTTGTCGCTCAACCAATGGCCTGTGGCCGATGCCCAAGCCCCCGCATGGTCGCAAGCGGCATGGCAGACCTTGCTGACACAAAAAGCCCATTGGCTCAAACTGACCGACGAAGAACGCGCCCACCTGGTGCCGTGGCTGCAGACCATCGTCACCACCCCACTGCCGGTCGATGGTTTAGACCCCAGCCACACCACGCCGCCGCTGACCTTGTCGCACCTGCACAGCGAGCACATGTGGCCTGAAATGGAGTTCAACCTGCAGGTGCACCACGTGCCGGCCCAGGTGCTCGACCAACACATTCAGACCCATTTGTTCCCAGGTGTCACACGACCTGCGCTGCAAGACCGTGTCATGCAAGGCATGCTCACCGGGTCGATGGACTTGGTGCTGCAACACGACGGTCGCTACTGGGTGGTGGACTACAAGTCCAACAAACTCAACGGCTACGATGCAGACGCCTTGCAACAGGCGGTGCTGCACAAACGCTACGAAGTGCAGTACGTGCTGTACACCTTGGCCTTGCACCGTTTGCTCAAAGTGCGCCTACCCGATTACGACTACGCCCAACACATGGGGGGCGCGGTGTATCTCTTCTTGCGCGGCATTGACCAACCCGGTGCGGGGGTGCATTTGCACAAACCCTCGCAGGTGTTGATTGAAACGCTGGATGCGTTGTTTGAGAAAGGTGCGTCATGAACGCGATCAAAGACCTGCTGAAGGACATTCAAAAACCTCGCAGCTTAGAAACACCTTTTCCGCTGACAGGGTTAGACACGGCGCTGGCCAACTTTCTCAACGCCCATCAGCCCAGTGACGATGCCCGTCATGGGTGGCTGGCGGCATTGACCAGTCACCAGTGGGGACGCGGCCATGCCTGTCTCGACCTCTCTGCCTTGCGTACCCAAGCAGCACAACTGCTGGGATGGAGCAGCGTGCACGCAGCCCACATGCCCGCTCAGTTGGCTGAAGCTGCACACAGCTTGCCTTGGTGCCAAGGAGACAACAGCCCGTTGGTGTTCACGCAAGACGCGCACACCGAACGCTTGTATTTACGTCGTGCGTGGGTGGCAGAGCAACAGATTCGTACACACATCCTGCAGCGCTTGGCACTGCCGTGCGACGTGCCTGCTGATTTGCAAACCCGCCTCGACCGTTTGTTTGGCACCGACGCCAATCTGCAACGCACCGCATGCGAAGTGGCCGTACAAAACCGCATCACGCTCATCACAGGCGGACCCGGCACGGGCAAAACCACCACGGTGGTCAAGCTACTGGCCTTGCTCGTCGGCACCTCTGCCGAGACCTTGCGCATTCACTTGGCAGCCCCCACCGGCAAAGCGGCCGCGCGCTTGAGTGAGTCGATCAGCAAAGCCTTGAACGACATGCCGGCTGACGTACAGCCACACATTCCCACGCAAACCCAAACCTTGCATCGTTTGTTGCAAATCAATTCGCACCACAAGCCTGTCACCACACTAGCGACCGACGTGGTGGTGGTGGATGAGGCATCGATGATCGACCTGGAAATGATGACGCGGTTGTTGCAAGCCGTCCCGCCCACCGCGCGCTTGATCTTGCTCGGCGACAAAGACCAACTCGCCTCCGTGGAGGCTGGTGCTGTGATGTCCCAGTTATGCACAGGCTCGCTGCTGCGCGCCCAAACCGTCACGTTGACCTACAGCCACCGCTTTGCGGCCCAAGGCGGTATTGGGCAATGGGCCCAAGCAGTGAACGCGGATGTGACCGACAACACGCCTGCCCTGCAAGCTTTGTGGGCGGCCGCCCCTGACTGGCTGGCCAGCTTGCCGCGCGCAACAGACCCCACGGACACAGCCCCCGCCCCAGACGTGACACGTCTGGAACTGCCGCATGCCCATGACCGCCAACTCGCCGCTGGCTTACGCCACGGGTGGCGCGCATGGTTGGCTTTGCTGCGCCCGCATCTCTCGACCACAGCGCAGCCTGGTACACCATGCACCGACGCACACGCGCTGGCCTTGCTAAAGGCCTTTACCCAGTTTTCCGTCTTAGGCGCCGTGCGCGAAGGCCCTTTGGGCGTGGTGCAACTCAACACGCACATCGAACAAGCCTTGGGCTTGGGGCAAGGCACGTGGTACGTCGGACGTCCTGTGATGGTGACGCGCAACAACTATGCCCTCGGGCTGATGAACGGCGACATTGGCTTGTGCCTGCCTGCACCCGATGGGGTGTTGCGTGTGGCGTTTCCGAATGCCACGGGAGGCGTGCATTGGGTCATGTCCTCGCGACTCGACCACGTGGAAACCGTGTTCGCCATGACGGTGCACAAATCGCAAGGTTCTGAGTTTTCACACGTGCTGTTGGCACTTCCTGCCCAAGAATCTGCCGTGCTCACCCGTCAACTGGTCTACACCGGGCTGACCCGTGCGCGCGACCGCTTGACCGTGTGGGCGCCTCAGGTCAACGAACTGTGGAAGGCCTGTGCACGTCGCGTGCTGCGCAGCGGTGGCTTGGGCGACTGATCCGCCTCGCCGAACTTTGTTCACAATAGAGGGATGCCTATGAATCCCTACCTCGCCCAACTCGAGCAGTTGGCTGTACCGCTCGCCATTGCTGTGGCGATTGTTGTGTTCTCTCTCCTCTGCTTTGGCTTGTGGGTGTCTCGCATCCGGCAAGTGCGCTCAGAGGTGGTGGCCTTAGATGCCCGTTTGGGCGCCCACCAGGGCAGCAGTCGCGAAGCGTTGGCGTTGGCTGAAAGTAAAACCGCCGATGCTGAGCTGAAATTTTTACTGCGCGAAACCGAAGCGGGCTTGATCGACTTGCCCACGCAACACGGCATGAGCCAAGGCCCGCGCAGCAGCTACAGCTTTCGCAGCCACGCCGACACGTGGACGGTGCGCAGTGTGTTGGGGGGGCGCATGAATTTGGCGCTGTTCGAGACCATGCCCAATTTGCTGATCGGGTTTGGTTTGATGTGCACCTTCATCTTCTTGGCCGTGGCCTTGCAACAAGCGGGCTTGGCGCTCAACGCGTTGGATGTGTCCGCACGCCAACAAGACCAAGCCTTGCAATCGCTGATCGCCACGGCAGGCGGCAAGTTCATCACCTCCATCGCGGGCTTGCTGTGTTCGTTGGTGTGGAACTGGCGCGCCAAAGTAGCGCTGGAAAATTTGCAAGCCAGCATCGACACGCTGTGCCACACCTTGCGCGCCAAAGTGCCCGACAACGCTGCTGAAGCCAGCGTGCGCATGCAACTGGCGTTGTTCCAAGACATCTTGGACGAGAACCGCTCACAGGTCAGCCAACTGCGTCGCTTCGAAGGCGACTTTGCCCAGGCGATTGGCGATGCCTTGTCACGCAACATGCAACCGGCGTTCGACAAATTGGCGCAATTGGCTGACAGCATTCAGGTGTCGAGCCAAAGCTTTGGCAACGCGGGCAGCCAAGCCGCAGGCGAACTCAGCAAAGCCGGTGCCGCCATGACCCAGGGCATTGAAAACGGCTTGGCCTCGTTCAACGATGCGGTCTGCACCTTGGCCCAAACCATTCAAACCACACGCACCACCGTGACCGACCTCGATGCCGCGCTGGCACGCGCCACCGCCGCCGGCAACCAAGGCACACAGCAACTCGAAACCTTGCTCGGCAACTTGGGACAGACCGTGCAGACGGTGCAAGGCGCGATGTCGGGCTTGCAAGCCACCGTTGAAAAAATTGACCACACCGCCGACAAATTCAAAGACAGCGCCCACGCGATTGAAAGCTCGGTCAACCTGCAACGTGCAGCGGCCAACGACTTCAAAGAAGCCTTGGTCCCCATGAACCAAGCGCTGGGCCAAACGGTGGACACGCTCAAAACCAGCGCGGTGTCGGCCGAAGAAGCCCTGGGCCATGTGCGCACCCATTTGCAAGACGCGCAAAAAGCGCTCACCGGCACGGTCGATGCACTGACGAAAGGCGTCTCTGGCTACAGCACGCAAATCGCCGACCTGCACACCAAGATGGACCAACACTTGGCAAGTGCGGTGAACCAACTCAGCGGCAGCATCACCAACCTCGAAGAAGTGTTGGACGAATTCATCGAAGCCCTGCCGCCCAAGGCTTGACGCATCGGCACCCCGTTAGCGCACACCTCTCATGTTCATCAAAACACGTCGCAACACCACGGCCACCCACGAGCAGGTGGAAGAGTCGGGTTACATGGCCTCGGCCAGTGACCTGATGATTGGCCTGCTGTTCATCTTCATCGTGATGGTGATGGTGCTGCTCTCGCGCAAGCCTGAGCAGCCCCCCGAGCCCCCTGCCGATCCGCTGGCCACGGTGGTGCACACCATCGGCACCAAGCTGCAAAACGCGGGAGTGCCCGTGACCATCAACCAACTCTCAGGCGTCATCAGCTTGCCGGCAGACACCTTGTTTGCGCGCGGCAGCGCCGAGCTGGAGGGCTTGGGCGTGCGCACACTGCGTCAGTCGGCAGAACAGCTGCAACAGGTGCTGCCTTGCTACATCTATTCGCAACGCCGCCAACTGCCAGCGGACTGCCCACCCAACCCCCAGCAGGTGGAGATTGAAACCATCCTGATCGAAGGCCACACCGACTCGGTGCCCCTGCACCGCGGTGACTACAACAACTGGCATTTGGGTTTGGACCGCGCACGCGCGGTCTACAAAGTGCTGGGCGCCGAAGGCATGCAGGGCTACCGCAATGAGCGCGAACAACCGGTGTTTGGCATCAGCTCTTACGCCGATGAACGCCCCACCCGCAAAGACAACGACGCACAAAACCGCCGCGTCGAGCTGCGCTTTGTGCTGGCTTTTCAACCCACCGAAACTGGCGCCACCAAAGGCCCCAGCAGCACCTTGAAAAAGATGCAAGAAACCGTGGCGAAATAAACCCGACGCCACGCCCCTCCCCATGCAAGCGCTCTTCGCTCCCCTGCCGCAAGACTTTGACCAGTTGGCCCACGCCGCACGCACCAAGCGCGGCGGTGGCTTTGGCAAAGACCC
>JBPCSU010000130.1:0-9101 GCA_051006815.1 Limnohabitans sp. | reverse complement strand
TGGCCACACCGATCACCACGCCGCTCTCCACCACCTCTGGATGGCTGAAGCGCAACACCGCCTCCCAAGCAATCGCCCCCACCGCCACCAACAACACCACCGCATTGACCAAGGCGGCCAACACCGAGCTGCGACGCAAGCCATAGGTATGCCGCTGCGTGGGTTGTTTGCGCGCCAGCACACCCGCCCCCCAAGCCAGCAACAAAGCCAACACGTCACTGAGGTTGTGGCCTGCATCAGCAAGCAAAGCCAACGAGTTGGAGAACACGCCAAACACAACCTCCACCGCCACAAAGCCCGCATTCAACAAAACACCGATGGCAAACGCGCGGTCAAAGTTTTTAGGCGCATGGGAGTGGCCATGATGCCCGTGATGGTGATGACCATGGTTGTGGTCGTGATGCGGGTGGTGCAGGTGTGTCATGTGGACGAGTCTAGCGAAGCGGTGACGATCCAGCCTTCCAAGGGATCGCAGTCTGGCAAGCCGTAGTGCACGTCGCCAGCCTCGTGCTGGGCGTGAGCCCAAGCCGCTTGCACCAGGCACAACACAGCGTCTAGGCTGTCGCCACTGGCGTCGTCCACCAAGGTGTCGTGTTGGGCGTGGGTGAGTTTCAAACGCAAGCCCAAACGTGTCTGCCCAAGCTCCAGCGCTTGCAACAGTTGTTTGCGCGCAATCAAGCGCTCAGGCGTTTGTTTGGCTTTGTCATCGCTTTTGTAGGAGGTGTTGCCGATCAGCTCGCGCGCCAACAAACCGGGATAGGCTTCCAACGCCACGCGTTTGTATTCAGCTGAACCGGCGTGCAAACGCGGCAAGCTCACCCCCGCGTCAATCAACAAGGGCACGCCCGCGTGCAACATGTAGGCCACCGGCGGGTTGACCCACTTCATCGAAGGGCTTGAGCCTGCAGGTGCATCGGTCACCCGGTGTGCAAACTTAGCGCCAACGGGGCGTGCATCACAAAAGGCTTTGAAGGTGTCGCGAATGTCGGCACGGCTGAGGGCTGCATAGTGCTGCATGCAAGGCAACCAGTCGGTGGGCCACTGCAAGTGCTCGACCAACTCGCGCGGCAAACCAAACGGTAAATCAAAACCACCCACCCAGGCTTGCGGTTGTTTCAACCAATCACTGAATGCGCTCAAGGTGTCCAAACGCAGCAAACGCGCCAACTGCACACGACTGGCTTGCACAGACCCCAAGGCCACCACAATGGGTTTGCGCTTGGAGGGGCTGCTGCTGAAATCGCAACCCACCAGACGAGGCGAAGCCGTCATGCCAACCCCAACAACACCACGCCACCGGCGATGAGCAGCGCGCCGAGCAAGCGCAACCAGCGATCGCCCTCGCCCAACAGATGCCCGCCAATGAGCGCGGCAAACAACATCGACACCTCACGCGCAGGTGCCACCAACGACAACGGTGCGGTCTGCATGGCGTACAGCACCAACACGTAGGAGATGGGGGTGACGGTGCCCACGATCAACGCGTACTTCCATTGCTTGCCCCACAACACCCAGGCGGTGGGACGGTCACGCCACACCACGGGCAACAACAGCGCCCAACGCACCAGGCTCTCCAAGTAGTGCGCCAAGAAAGGAGACATCAACAAAACTTTGACGGCATAGCCATCGACCACGGTGTAGCAAGCGATGAGCAAGCCTGTGAGCAAGCCATAACGAACACCGGCGTGACGCAGGTGCTGTGCGGTCTGCTCCTCCTCGGTGAGATTGCGGTCTGCGCGATGCATGTCGGCCACCAGCTTGGGTCCACCCGCAATCAAAAACACACCACCCACCACGCCTGCCACTCCAAGCGCCCCCCAGAGTGACATTGACTCACCCAACCAAACCAACGCCACAAGCGAGGACAGCAAAGGCCCCGTGCCACGCGCCAAGGGGTACACCACCGTCAAGTCGGCGTGACGGTAACCGCGCAACAAGATCACGAAATACAGCACGTGCAGCACGCCACTGAGCCACACAAAAGACCATTCCCACGCGCCCCACTGCGGCAGCACGTCCCACCCGAGCCACACGGCCACAGGGGCCCAAACCACCAAACCCACGCCCGCCGTGAAGCAAGCAAAACGGGCATCACCGCCGGCCTTTTTAGCGGCGATGTTCCACAGGGCATGAATCAGCCCAGCAAGGATCACCAGTGAGAAAGCGGTGGCGCTCAAACCTGAGCCCTGCGGTGGGTCAGGCGCGGCCGATGATGGACGCGGTGGCCATCAATTCTTCGAGCAAAGCAAAAGACACGCGGCCCGACACGCTGTAGGGGTCGAGCTCGGGGGTTTCGGAATACTTCAACACGATGGAGGGGTTGAGTTTGTCCAAGCGCACTTGGCCCATGGTCCAGCCGCCGAAGCGACGTTCCGAAATTTCTTCATAGGCCAGCACCACCACGTCTTTGTGGCGCGGGTCTTTGACGATCTGGGTGTACAACCCGTTCACTTGGTTGCGGCCACCCTCTAGCGCTTGCAAATAAATGCCACCGCCGTAGCACAGCACGCCGGTGATGCCATGCGCCAAGTTGTGCTCACGCGCGCTGGCCAAGATGGACTCGGTTTGCTCGGGGGTTTCGGGATGAACTGAGCGACTCACGTACAACAAACGAACCAGCATGGCATCAACCTTTAGGAATCAAAGATAAAAATTCACGACGCAAGTTGGGGTCTTTCAAGAACGCACCGCGCATGACCGAGTTGATCATCTTGCTGTCCATGTCTTTCACACCACGCCAAGACATGCAGAAGTGGCTGGCTTCCATCACGATGGCCAAGCCATCGGGTTGTGTTTTTTCTTGAATCAAGTCAGCCAGTTGCACCACGGCCTCTTCTTGAATTTGGGGACGACCCATGACCCATTCGGCCAAGCGTGCGTATTTGGACAAGCCAATCACGTTGGTGCGTTCGTTGGGCAACACACCAATCCAGATCTTGCCAATCACGGGACAGAAGTGGTGGCTACAGGCACTGCGCACGGTGATGGGGCCGACGATCATCAACTCATTGAGGTGCTCGGCGTTGGGAAACTCGGTGATGGCAGGGGCTTGCACATAGCGGCCTTTGAAGACCTCTTGCAAATACATCTTGGCCACGCGGCGTGCGGTGTCGCCGGTGTTGTGGTCGTTCTCGGTGTCGATCACCAAGCTGTCGAGCACGCCTTGCATCTTGCCTTCCACTTCGTCAAGCAACGCTTCTAATTCACCCGGTTGAATGAACTCGGCGATGTTGTCGTTCGAGTGAAAACGCTTGCGTGCCGCAGCAATGCGCTCGCGGATCTTGACAGAAACCGGCGTGCCTTCGAAGTTGTCTTTTGCAGTCATGCACAAGATGGTATCAGCGAACCAAAAGCCCCACGGCAGGCCCTTGTTCAGTAGCGTTTACCTGTCAAAAACACCCCAAACCGCAGCACCGCCGAAGCCCCCCAATCAATCACCCGTTGCCACGCGGGGCGATGTGCAAAATGCTCGGGGTCGACACGTGTGGCGCCAGTGGCGATGGCCTGCATCAGGTCGTTGTGCAAGGCCTGTGCAAACGCTGCATCACGGACCACCACATTGGCCTCACGCGCCAGCAACAAGCTGAACGGGTCGAGGTTGGACGAGCCCACCGTGGCCCAGCGTCCGTCCACCACCGCCACCTTGGCGTGCAACACGCTGGCGTGGTATTCGTAAATTTCTACCCCTGCCGCCAACAATTGGCCATACAACTGGCGCGAAGCACGGTAAGGCACAAAGTATTCATATTGGCCTTGCAGCAACAAGCGCACGCGCACACCACGGCGTGCCGCCATGGCCAACGCCCGACGCAAGCGCAAGCCAGGAAAGAAATACGCACTCGCCAATGTGACCTCGTGATGCGCCCCCGCCAAGGCTTTTCGGTACGCACGCTCAATCTGGGTGCGATGCCGCACGTTGTCGCGCAACACCAAGGTCAACGGGCCACGTGGGGACAATTTCAAATCTTGGTCCACACTGCGCAACGCATCCAACGCGCCTGCAATGTCTTGGCTGCGCAACTCACGCACGGCTTCGATGCGTGACCACAGTTGCCTCATGGCGTCGTGCATTTGCATCACCAGAGGTCCTGTCACACGCACGGCGTAGTCCAAGCGCGGCTGCGACAAACCACCTGGCACATTCGGGTCAATCAAGTCGTCCAAGATGTTGATGCCACCGCAAAACGCCACATGGCGATCGACCACACACAGCTTGCGGTGCAGGCGCCGCCAACGGCTCGGCAGCCAAAAACCAAGCCCGCCCAAAGGCGAATAGACACGCCACTGCACCCCCGCTTGCACCATGCGTTCAGCCCATGCAGGCGGCAAAGTACCTGTGCCGACACCGTCCACCACCAACTGCACGCGCACGCCGCGCTGGGCAGCAGCCATCAAGGCGCGGGCCACATCGCCGCCGGCGCCTTCGAAATCAAAGATGTAGGTCTCAAGCCGCACCTCGTGCTGCGCTTGCTGCATCGCCTCGATCAACGATGCAAACAACGCCCCCCCGCTGCGCAGCAGTTGCACGCCGGGCACGGTGGGCTGGGGTGTCATGGTGCGGCCCATGCAAACTCGACCAACAAGGGCAAGTGGTCCGACATGCGCCCCCAAATCGGCCCACGCGGCACATGCGTGGCCACACGGTGCATGCCGCGCGCGTACACATGGTCGAGCTGCACCAGCGGCAAGCGCGAGGGATAGGTGGGGTGCGGGCGCCCTTCGTTGGTGTGCAAGCCAACGGTGGCCATCATGCGGGCCACGGCGTTGCCCCAATCGTTGAAGTCCCCTGCCACCAGCAGCGGCGCATCTGCAGGCACTTCGCGCTCAATGAAATCATGCAGCTGTTGGGTTTGTCGAATGCGACTGCCCGGCAGAAGCCCCAAGTGCACCACGATCACATGCACCTCACGCGCTTGCACTTGCAAGGTGACATGCAACAACCCGCGTTGCTCCAACCGATGGTCAGACATGTCTTCATGGCGGTGTTGCACCACGGGCCAGCGGCTGAGCAGCGCGTTGCCGTGTTCACCATGTCGGGTGATGGCGTTGGTGCGGTACACCGGCGTGTAGCCCTCGGGCGCCAAAAAGTCGGCCTGCCCTTGGTCTGGCCAATGCTTGAAACGCCGTGCTTGCTGGCGGTTGAAGGCACGCACCTCTTGCAGGCACACGATGTCGGCATCAAACTGCTCGACCGCATGTCCGAGGTTGTGAATTTCTAAGCGTCGTGCGGGCCCTAAGCCTTGCACGCCTTTGTGAATGTTGTAGGTGGCAACTTTGAATGTGTTCATCTTCAGGCTTAAGTGTGCCTCAAGCGGCAGCACGCACGACCACCTCTATGATGCCGCCATGTCTTCTGCCGCCCCTGCTCCTCTCGAAACTTGGCCCACCTGGCGCGCTGAAAGCGGCGCCCCCGCACCGCGCCGTGTGGTGGCCGCAGACGACACCCTGTCTGCCGATGTGGCCTACCGCTTGGCCTGTGAAGGCACCGGCTTGTTGTGGCAAGGCGACTTTCACAACGCGCGTCAGTTGCTGCAAGCCTTGGCGCGACGCACCGAACGCAAGCCCAAGAAAGCCAAGAAGCCAGCGCCTGAGGTTTCCCCAGCACACGCCTTCCACCTGCACCGCCAAGCCTTGGGCCAGCGCGCCCGTGTGTTAGGCATGGTGCTGGTGCCGTTGAATGGCGACTACAGCATCCCACTGCGCCGTGCGCCCGATCTGCAACACGCCTGCACCGAAGCCTGGGGCCCTGCCACGGGTGAGGCTTGCATGGTGTCGCTGCGTGAATTGTTGGGCTTGGTGGGCGCCCACGAATGGCGCAAAAAAAGGCGTGGTGATTCCAGCGCTGGGTGAATCTAACAACCGCATTCATCCGCACTACGGCGTGTTCTCGCCCGTGCGTGGCGAGTATGTCGACCTCGTCGCCCACACACCGATCAAAGACAAATCGCTCGCCTTTGACATTGGCGTGGGCACCGGTGTGCTGTCCGCCGTGCTGGCCCAACGCGGGGTGAAACACATCGTGGCCACCGACCAAGACCCACGCGCCCTGGCCTGCGCCCGCGAGAACTTGCAACGCTTGCAGCGCCTCGACAAAGTCGCGCTCGTGCAAACCGATTTATTTCCTGAAGGCCAGGCGCCGTTGGTGGTGTGCAACCCGCCGTGGGTACCGGCACGGCCCAGCTCGCCCATCGAACACGCGGTGTACGACGAAGGCAGCCGCATGTTGCGTGGCTTTTTGAGCGGCTTACGCGCACACCTCACGCCAGAGGGCGAAGGCTGGCTTATCTTGTCGGACTTGGCCGAACACTTGGGGTTGCGCACACGGGAGGAGCTGATGGGGTGGATCCGCGACGCAGGCTTGCAGGTGCAAGGTCGTCACCATATCCAACCCCGTCATGGCAAAGCCACAGACGCCACCGACCCGCTGCATGCAGCGCGCGCCAAAGAAGTTACTTCTTTGTGGCGCCTAGCAGCTGCTGCTTGATCCACGCCAGCAAGCCCGCGCGTGTGCGTCGGTCTGGCTGCGGCTCGAAAGCAGGATAGTCCATCGGCAAGGCAATCTGCTGGGGCTCTGCATGGGCATGCGGCACGGGAGAAGACGCGTCATCCAACGTGATGTGCAGATGGTGTGCAGGCGGCAAGCGCAGCGCTTGAATGATGAAGTGGTTCACCACCTCGGTGAACGGAACCGGGTGCTTGGCATCGGCAATTTCTAGCACTTCGGCTTTGGGAAATTCGCGTTCGAGTTGGCTGACCTGTTCACTCAAACACACGCCTGACTCGGAGCCATAGATCAATCGCACAGGGCCTTTGAAGCCACTGATCAAATGCCCAAACTGCATGCCCTTCCAGTCTTTGCGGTAGGGCAAATCAAAGTGCGCTGGCGAACTCACTGCCATCACCGCGCCCATGCTGACGTTCAAAGTCACCGCCAACTCGGCGGGCTCTGGCAAACGGCCTTCGACTTTCAGTCCATCGGACAGCCCGTAAATCGACAGCCAGTTGAGGTTCAAGCCAATGTCATTGAAGAACAACCCAGCGACATGGTTGTTTTTGTCTTGTGCCAAGTACATGGCCAAGATGCCGCCCATGCTGGTGCCCAGCACATCGATCTGTGGCACAGGTTGACCGGGACGCATCACCTCTTGGCGCAAGAACTGCACGATGTCCTCGAGGTACACCGACATGCAATAGCCTTTGTCGCCCGGCAGGCGGTCCGAATCTCCACGCCCACAGTGGTCGATGCTGATCACGCGCAAGCCATGCAAATTTTCTGCAGCCTGCAACAAGGCATCAAACGTGGCGCGGGTTTCTAGCAAGCCCGGCAAACACAACAGCACGCGTGCGCTATCGGCAGACCCCACCTGACTGAACGCCAAACGACGGTGCGAGGTGGCGAGTAAGCAGTGGTGAACAGTAGGCTTGGAATGTGTCATGACGTTTCAATCCTAGTCGATCGCTGTGACGACAAGCGTAAAAACCAGATTGAATAAGATCCCACCATGTCGTCTCACACCCCCTACTTGATCCGCATTGAAAACCTCACCCACGGCCCGATTCATCAGCGTACGCATACTTGGTCCGCCGGTGTGAGTTGGGTCTGTGGCGACGAGGGCACGGGCAAGACCACGTTGTTGCGTTTGTTGGCGGGCGATGTGCAGCCCACCAGCGGAACGGTGAGTGCACCCGAAGGGGGGGTGTTTTGGGTAGACCTGCAAAGCCCTGAACACGACACCACCACGGTGCATGCGTGCTGGGACGCCTTGCGCGCGCGTTTTCCCAACTGGAACGACACGCTGTTGCAAGACTTGGCCGACGAACTCGACATGACACGCCACCTCGACAAACGCTTGAACATGTTGTCGGCCGGCAGCCGTCGCAAGGTGATGGTGTTGGCCGGCTTGGCATCCGGTGCCACAGTCACGCTGCTGGACCAACCCTTTGTGGCGCTGGATCAAGCGTCGATTGGCGTGATTCACGATTTTCTGAGCGAAGCTGCAGAGCACGCCAGCCGCGCATGGATCGTGGCGGACTACGAAGCACCGAGCGACTTGCCCATCGCTTCGGTGCTGAGCTTAGATTAAGCCTTGGCTGCGTCCACGTTGCGCAAGCGGATGTGCAATTCGCGCAATTGTTTTTCGTCCACAGGGCTGGGGGCTTGCGTGAGCAAACACTGTGCGCGTTGTGTCTTGGGGAATGCAATCACGTCGCGGATCGATTCAGCGCCCGTCATCAAGGTGACGATGCGGTCCAAACCGAAGGCCAAGCCGCCGTGGGGTGGTGCACCGTATTGCAAGGCGTCGAGCAAGAAGCCAAACTTGAGCTGAGCTTCTTCAGGCGTGATCTTCAACGCATCAAACACTTTTTGCTGCACGTCGGCACGGTGGATACGCACCGAACCGCCGCCCATTTCCCAGCCGTTCAACACCATGTCGTAGCCCTTGGAGATGCACTTCTCGGGGGCTGTGACCATCCAGTCTTCGTGGCCATCCTTGGGAGCCGTGAAGGGGTGGTGCACCGCGGTGTAGCGTTGGCTTTCGTCGTCGTATTCGAACATCGGGAAGTCGACCACCCACATCGGCGCCCAACGGTCTTCGAACAAACCGTTTTTCTTGCCGAATTCGCTGTGGCCAATCTTGATGCGCAAAGCACCGATGGCGTCGTTGACGATCTTGGCCTTGTCGGCACCAAAGAAAATCAAGTCGCCGTCTTGTGCGCCGGTGCGCTCCAACACGGCCTTCAACGCGGTGTCGTGGATGTTTTTGACGATGGGCGACTGCAAACCGTCGCGGCCCTTCGCCAATTCGTTGACGCGGATGTAGGCCAAACCTTTGGCGCCGTAGATTTTGACGAACTCGGTGTACGCATCGATCTCGCCACGGCTGATGCCGCCGCCTTCAACGGAGCCATGGGGCACGCGCAAGGCCACCACGCGGCCGCCTTTCATGTTGGCCGCGCCTGAGAAGACTTTGAAGTCCACATCGGCCATGACGTCGGTCAATTCCGCAAACTGCAACTTCACGCGCAGGTCGGGCTTGTCGGAGCCGTACAAGTGCATCGCGTCTGGGTAGGTCATGACAGGAAACTCGCCCAAGTCCACA